>CACGIE010000001.1 GCA_902573015.1 uncultured Candidatus Poseidoniales archaeon
TCGGATGCTAAGAATGACGTAGCGGACAAGACTAGGAAAAGGCCTGAAAAGAAGAAGGGTCGTCGGTTTGGAGTTTCTAGATCTGGCTCTCGTTCCAGGAGATAGTATCGTGCAAAGCGTACCACTACATGTTATTCATCTAGATCAGGATGATCCGAAGAAGTGCACATCTAGAAAGTTGCATCAGAGTGGTCTGATAAATCTCCACGAATCGGCTAATTCTGCACCCAGGAGAGGGTACTTGTTGGATCCTCGTGCTAAGACTGTACTAGCTCCAGAAGATTGTGGTCTAATTTCGTTGGGCGCCTCGATTGTAGTGCTTGACTGCTCGTGGAAACATATAGAGGATTCTCTAGATTTGATTGACGGTAGAACCAGACTGGAAGGGAGGATTCTGCCGTTGCTGCTTGCTGCGAATCCAGTTTCTTGGGGCAAGGTGGGGAGGCTCTCGTCTGCAGAGGCTCTTGGAGCCTCATTAGCCATTTTAGGACTATGGGAGCAAGCAAGGTCTGTTATGGAGCCATTCCCTTTCGGAAATCAATTCTTGGATTTGAACAGGGAGCCGTTGGAAGCTTACTCGAGTGCAGATTCAAGGACAGACATCCTAGAAATCCAGACTGAATTCTTCAAATGAGAGGATACTCTTGACGGTGTTCGTGTACAGATCGGAGTTTCCTCCGACCTGCTTTCGTTCGTTAGTATCTGTTATTGTTAATCATCTGAGTACTCTGTAACCCTGATGCCGAGCTTGCCCGTACGGGCCTTCCTCGCCATCACCCTGTCCATCTTCTTGTGGAACTCACCTTCTAGATCCACTTCCATGGCAAGAGAGTGGCCCAGGATGAGGATGAGGAGGTCTGCCAGCTCCTCGGCTGCCTCATCGTCTGGCTTGCCCTTGGTGATTGCAGCGGAGAGTTCGCCAAGCTCCTCTACAGTCAATGCGATGCGGAATCCCATGTCGTGACCGTGGTTCTCTTCGGAAGAGAACCGGTGCTTGTGGTGGAAACTGGCCACTCTGGACATCATCGTTAGCCATGACCCATCGGGAATATCAGGATGCTCTACATTCAGCCAATCATCAACGCTCAGCCTTCTGGACATGGTTCTGCTACAGGCTAGGGGGCCATCAAGGTAGTGATTTCATACGTCTCCGCTTAGCAGTGATATAATGCAGTGAGACACCATGTCACGCATATTTGATGCCATTGAATCGACGGATTCGTGGTCTATCTCCGCATCGGGTTCGCCCGGAGTCCGTCCTGCGGCCCAGTTAGAAGAACAGAGCAATGACACGTGAGGAATGCCTGTCTCGGATACCAACCTCTGCTCGGGACCAAGAGTCATCCCAACCACATTGGCCCCTAGTCTCTCTAGTGCATCTATCTCGTGGGGACTCTCGAATTGGGGTCCGATGCACTGGGCCACCACTATCCCTGATGGAGCAGTTCCTTGTTTGTCAGTCAGAGTTTGCGCACAAATTTCCGAGTAGAGGTCATTGAATGGGTTTGTCCTATCGGAATGGAACGCATCCTCGTCGTGGAAAGTCCACGGTTTTTCTGAGAGGTCCAGCATACCACTACCGACCCCTATTGTCCCCGGAGGCATTGTTTCGATCATTGAGCCAACAGAGTTCACGCTGACTAACAAATCCGGCATGCAACTCGATGCAGCGTGGACGTTAGCCCTATGCTCGATAGAATGTGGTGGGGTTCTTGATTCTCCAGCAGAGTGGTGGCGGTCTATGACAAATACCTCCCCATTGGCCATACTGACTACGTTTATGGGAACTTCTCCCCATTCGGATTCGGCAACCAGTAGCTCCGAAGTTGCTTCCTCAGAGGATGACAGGACCGTCGAGAAAGCACTCATACCAGTTCCGCACAGCACCGCTATGCGGTTCATCTCCTCACTCCGTGAGACGTGCTATCAGATCTGCCTTCTTCCCTGATACAGGAAGGCCTTCTTTCTTCAGTAGTTCCTTTAGTTGTGCTACTGTCATAGATTCATAGTCTGGTTGCGCGTCTTCTGATGTATCCTCCTCCTTTGGAGGGGCTTCATCTCCGACCTCAGCATCAGACGATGCCTCATCCTCTTGGATCTCTGTTGAGTCAAGGGGTCCTTCAGTTTCGTCAATGGATTCTTGGGTTTCCTTGGCAGCCTTCTCCTCGGCCTTAATTTCCTCTAGAGTTGGGCCATCATCCACAACGACGCCTTCCTGAATAAGCTGACTTCTCCTGAAGAATACTGCTCTGACTGGTTGAATCTTGGAGATGGCAGTAGATACGCTCTCCTCTAACGACCCGTCCATTAGTGCCTTCTGGACATTGATCCAAGTAGACTGCGCGCAGAACTTCAGGACCACGTCTCTAGCTACGCTGCGGGTCTCGCTCTTCTGGCTGGCCTTTACACTAGATCGAGTCACGATGAATGGCTTGATTCGAACGAAGAAGCCGTCATCTGTAACCACATCAATTGTATCGTCTATCTTCCCCCTGTCCCTGCGGATCTGACGCCGGACAAAGTCCTTCATCACGTCATGGCCAATGAACTCGGTTATTGCGTCGTTACCAACGACATCAGATATCCTGAACTTGAGTTTGACATGCATCTTGGTGAAGTCGCCGTCAAGTTCGTTCTGCATTATCTCGTAGGGACGTCCAATTAGCAGCGCCTCCTCCTCTGCTAGGGTTTCCCCAATTACCTTGAAGGACCATGGGTTTCTAGGGGCTCTTATCGAGTACCATCTCTTGGCCTTCCACTTGTCTTTCTGCCTTCGAGCCGCTGCTCTAGCCGATGCGCCTTTGGCCATTGAAATGTCTCCATAATCCGGGGGCTGCCCCGTTTGCGAGCCGTGCGAACTACAACCAGTATTTGAACGGAGTGCTACGAATTGTTTCTTGAATGGGTGGCATTCAAGACATGTTACGGATAGGCCAAGACATGAGTGTGCATCGTGGAGAGTGGAGAGTTCACGCTAGTGCCGTAGACGATATTCGAGTTATTGAGGACTCATTATCATGGTTGTGTGGGGATGGAGTCAGCATATCTACACAAAAGGAAAAATCCACTCTAGGGGCACCTATGTACACAATCTCCGCAAGTATGACTGCGAAGCAATCAATGTTCTCACTAGGTAGGTTGGAGAGAGTTTCTATCGAGAGGATCCTACTATCTGGAGTGGAGTCCAGGATAGACGAAGATAAGTTCCTTCACTTGAGGATAGACTTAGCAGCACTCTCTAGGGGGAAGGGGGAACTCTCTCTTGACAAGGACACAATGGTTGCGAAGGGGAGGTTCAAGTTGGAGGTTTACCCAGGTCAATCGGCATATGAAGTAGCCAGGAGTATTTTCGAAGGTCTCATTTGAAAATTATACAAGTATTCATATGCCGATAACTAGGCTAATGCATCATATGACTCACGTAGTGACCAGTGCATGTGTTCGATGCAAGTATCAAGACTGCGTCCATGTTTGCCCAGTTGAAGCCTTTAGGGAAGCCGAAGAATATCTCGTTATTGATCCGGATGAGTGCATAGACTGCGCGGCTTGCATTCCCGAGTGTCCAGCAGAGGCGATCTACGCCGATACCGATCTACCTGAGGAAGAAATGTCGTGGCTGGATAAAAATGAGGAAGAGGCCCCTGACCTTCCCATCGCTGAGGGGGACTCTCCTGTTCTAGCCGACCAGTAGTCACAGGCCACTACATAGGTTCTTGAATATCGACTTAGAGGGATGGACATGAAGAAGAGGGTCGATTTAGGCGAAATGAGGCATGGCACGGAGCTCCTCAAGAGAGGTTTCGCAAAGATGCAAGAGGGAGGAGTCGTGATGGATGTGGTCACGGCAGAGCAGGCTCATGTTGCAGAAGACTCAGGAGCAGTCTCTGTAATGGCCCTGGAACGAGTCCCTGCTGATATCCGTTCTTCGGGAGGAGTTGCGAGGATGAGTCACCCTCAACTGATTAAAGAAATCATGGAGACTACGAGCATACCAGTCATGGCCAAGGCCAGAATTGGACATGATGAAGAGGCCAGAGTGCTAGAGTCTCTGGGTGTCGACATGATTGATGAATCTGAGGTTTTGACTCCTGCTGATCCTTTCTACCACATCGTAAAGAGCGATTTCACTATTCCTTTTGTTTGTGGTTGTACCAGTCTAGGTGAGGCTGTAAGGAGGATTGCTGAGGGTGCGGCAATGATCAGAACGAAGGGGGAGGCAGGCACAGGAAATGTGGTTAGTGCTGTCAAGCATGCTAGATTGCTTGAGGCGGAAATTGAGACCTCCAGTAATGCTGACTCAGATTCAAGAGCAGATATTGTCGAGAAGATTCTCGAAGGATACAGGAGGCTGGAAGAAAACTCAGAGATTGGTGCGAAAGTGGGGAAGACTCCGTTCGGTGAAATTGAATCCATAAGAAACGATCTTGCCAACGTTCTGGAAGAGGTCATTGGTTTAGGTAGGCTGCCCGTGGTAACTTTCTCTGCTGGAGGTATTGCAACACCATCGGATGCAGCCCTGATGATGAGTCATGGTATGGATGGTGTTTTCGTCGGATCTGGTATCTTCAAGAGCTCTGACCCTGCAAGAACCGCAGAAGCGATAGTTCTAGCAACTCATCACTTCGAAGATCCGCAAGTAGTTGCAGAAGCTTCTGAAATGGTGGGAGAAGCTATGCCCGGACTAGAAATAGATAGTCTGGAAGTCAGGCTCGACGAACGTGGATGGTGACTATCTCTTTCCGCCACGGGAAGTACCGAGTCTCCTAGATTTCCGTTTTGATGCTGGTTTTTCTTCAAATTGTTGTGACTCGCTGTCGCTAGACACTAGGCCTCCGAAGGTGACTGAGTTTCCTTCCAGAAGCATGTCAGCTAGGGAGTCTGCTAATTTTTCGTTCTGATCGGGCCCCCTTAGCGCCTGCCTGACGGATTTGTTGTGATCTTGTACCATCTTCTCTCTCTGCTCATGCTGAGAACGTAGTTCGTCCCTGATCTCATTGACCTTGGATAGCATTTCTACCAGGGATGCATGAGTCTCGTCTGCCTTTCCTCTTTCATGAACGAAAAGTGCATGCAACCTGTCTCCTTCGCCTCTGAGGAAGTCACGCTCCTCGAACATCGGCTTTATCTCATTCCAAATCTCGTCGGCTAGAGAATTCTGTTCGAGCATTAGTTTGTGTTCATTATCGGCCTCGGCCCTCAGCCTCTGAATTGACTCGTCCATATCGCTCAAATCGATTGATACTATCCTCTGCTGCTCTACATGAGGAATTAGCTCGTCCCTTCTAGAAATCAGAGACCTTAGCTTCTTGATCATCGAATTCTCTTTTTCCAGAGTCAACGCACCATCGGTCATGATTCTATCCTCGATCCTCTCAATCTCGCCAACTGTCTCCGAGAGTTGAATGACTACGGACTTTCCAAGCCCCTGTTCCCTAGTCCCCTTCTTTCGGGCGATGACCTCCCTGATACTCTGCTGAATCTCATCCCTACTGGCTTGGTGAAGCTTAGCCTGAGCCCTGACTTTCTTTTGTTCGTCCATCTTCTCGGATATTGTTTCGTGGACTTCCTTCCTCTTCTCGTGAGCAGAGTTCCTTTGGTCTGCAGCACTCCTGGCAGAATCGTTGTGAGAGTCTCTTTGGCTCCTAATTCTGCTAAGTTTTGATTCCATGGCATGGAGCCTTGTCCTTAGGTCGTCGGAACCCTTGTCGTCATTCTCCATGCAATTCCGACTAGTTTCCCCTTATTGAAGAGACCTAAAGGCCGAATAACCTTGCTGCGAAAGGAAGAATGGGAGAAATAACAGCCAGAGCAGCACCAAACATGAATACTGCTCCGGTAGTCATCCTCAACCTAGTGAATAAGTCAGAGCGAACCTGGGATGTAAGCACCTTTCCAGAGATTAGATTGCCGGACGAGTCCTCGAGCCTTACAGTGACAGTGGCATCTCCCATAGAAGAAGGGATGAGAGTTTGCCAGACAATCCTGGACTTCGACATAGAGGAAGAAATCCTATGATAATCTGGTTTGCCCCTTTGTGGTTCTTTTTGGGGTTCAGACCTTAGTCTATAGACGCACTCATTGGGTCTGAAATCAGGCGTCTGGACGCGGAGAATCAGGTCTTGTACTTCGTCTGTGTGATTGAGGACGTAAGCAAATAGATTAGCCTGTCCCAGAGTTAGATTCTCCATGTCAACGTCGAACCAAATACCCCGATTTGAGGGGCTTCCCAGATGCATACGCATTCTGTCATTAAGCCTGAAGAAAGGCGCACAGCGCTCCCTTGCGTGCATAAGTAGGCGATCGAGTGTCTCTTCGCCTAGTTCTTCATGATTGATTATCTGATCGACCGTCCTAGAATCAACCAATTCGGAAAGTGCGAGGTGAAACTCATCCTCTTCAATGAGTCCTGACCGATACATGTCTAAAATCAGTAGAAGGTACTCCTGTAAATCGGAGATATTCACCCCCTTCTTCAGGTCTGAGTTGAAAGAGGACACATACTTGGAGAACCTCACTGCTAGAACGGGATCGACATGAGCCCTAATTACGTCCGTGAAAGGCCTGTTTAGCAAGGCTGGGTGCATTGGGGGCGAGAATGCTTCTAGAAGGCCCCAGGGCTCTACCGTGTTGAACCTGGGCCGATTGGAAACCATGTATACACTATGGCCCGAAAGGAGTGCCCCAGTGGACAGCGCGATTAGTACTGGTATTCCATCGGTTTCTGATGGAAATATTAACGCAAGTCCGAGCATTATTGTGGATAGTGTCATCAGTGTTGTAGTGAGATTAAGTTGGTTTGATGCTCCGTCAATGACGGCTTTCATCTCGCTATAACCGTGTGCGCTACGGAAAGTAACGCCGGTAGAGACGATTTCATCCGTCTCAATTTGGAAAATCCTCTTTGTGACCCATAGCAAATAATGCAATACGAATAGCAGAAGTAAATCTGCTACCATCAGAGCAAGAGAAAGCAGGTATACGGATTTTGAAAATGATAAGTCAAGGAATAGCTCTCGTACACCACCTTGCCACCAATCAGGATCGGAGCTTCGATAAGACTGAGCCAATCCAAACAACATTACAACAATGATTGGAAGGAATAGAATCAGGCGAGCACCGCGGCTGATTAGTAGGTCGTCGATGCCTGTGAGTATCGCCTCTCGTCCCTTCAATGTGGACTTTTGATCTGATTCTCTGGGATTTTCTTCGGACTTCGTAATCTCTTTGATATCAGGAGCGGGGGGGGGGCATCTGACTGAAGTACGGACACCATCGAGTCTATGTCGCTCTCCACGTCAATAACAGCCGAGTTTTCTTCTTTCGCTGACATTTTTTAACCGCCGAGAGAATTTATTCTAGCTAGAATTCTCATAGAGAGAGATTCGGAAATAGTGAGGGTGTCGCCATCACAAGTCCTTGAGTCGACAGAAGTTTCGATAGCCGATCCAATCGTTATTCCACACTCTCTGATAGTTACAGCCTCGGTATCTGAAGAAATTATCAGCTCCACTGTAGCAGAAGAATGGACGGGAAGTTTGGAAAGAGGAAGTAGGGTGGAAATACCTGTAGTTTCGAATTCTCGTTCCACACTGGGGATCCTCTCCCCTTCACTCGAAAACTCCGGATACCCCAATAGACGATCAAGAGTTGATTCAAGATCAGAGCCAACTGCGTGTTCCATCTTACATGCCACTCCATGGACATCTCCATCATAACCGATTACATCAGTAAGAAGTATCTCTAGAAGGATTTCCCTCCTCTTTATCCTTGCAGCAAGTTGGAATCCAGAGGGTGTGAGCCTGCATCCACGATAGGGGATGTGTGTAACCATGTCTCTGCTCGCAAGGCGTTGTATCATTTCAGTAACCGATGCTGCGCTGACTCCCTTGACATCCGCAAGTTGAGTGGTCTTTACGATGGCAGCGGGATTATCCGAGTGTATCTCGAACATAGTCTTCAGATACATCTCCTCTATTTCACTAAAATCAGACATTCTATACCCCCTCTGCCTCTGCCATAAACTGAGTCTTACAAACCGGGCATCTAGACATTACCGGTCTCTTCTCGATCTGCACCCTCAGGGCCTGATCGCAGGTGGGGCAATGGAGTATATCATCAGAAGATTTCACAACGTTGAGTTTTTCAGATGCTTCGTTTGACTCATCTGGTTCTCCAACCATGAATTCCATGGAGCACGATGGGCACCTGACACCACCTACGTGGTCATTCGGCACCATAAGTCTCTGATCGCAAAAACTACACTCAATCTCTCTCTTTTCGATTCTAAGTTGACTGCTCTGTGACTCTTTTACCTCCCTTAGACGTAGATTGGAAGTAGTGGGAGTCCTAGAGGAAACAGCTCTCCAAGAGAACGTCCCTACCAGTATGATGAGGATGCCCGCGAGAATCCCGTACCCCGCAGCAAAAATATCGAATGGTAGCTCAACTCCTTGGTCGTCGATATTTGGCTCGATTGAATAGATTCGCGTCGAGATAACACCGTCTGACGACCATTGGACCTCGACGTCCACGTTATCACGCTCAATCCATTCAGAGATTGACATTTCTGTAATCACTACTGATCCAGGCATTAAAGATGGGACTGTAGATTCGGCCAGAATCGTTCTCTCTGAAGATGATATCAGTCGCAATGTGCCAGATTGAGTATTATGATCATCAACATTTGTAAGTGTAATTGTAACAAAAACTCGACTTCCGGGAGAGGGTTTTTCTGGGTTGAAAATAGCTTCCAATTTGATAGAGGATGAATCGACATAGGGAGCAGCAACAGATTCTGTTGTAATGTTCTGAGAAAAGATAGATGACGTCCATTGTACCGGAATTGCCTGAATCGTAATCTCTGTAGTTTCTGGATTTCCTAAAGAGAAATCTATCACTCTGCGTCCAGGGTTTGCATCAATGAGGATTTCCTGTAAATTCTCAGTTCTTCCGGCTACTTCAGAAGATACTGCTAGTAGAATTGGTCGGGACTTTCCCTCGGATAGGAAAACGGAGACGTCAATTTCAAGCCCTTCAGATGCAGACCAGAAAATTGAGTCTGTAGTTATATTGAGAATCTGACTATTTGAAACCTCAATAGACAGGTTTCCCCCCAAGTCAGTGTCCCCTGTTTGACCTAGGACCGAGAGTTGCCAGTTGAATTCATTAGTACCTGGAAGCTCCAGGATGAAGCTGGTAGAAACCTCTCTGGTTGAGCCGGGGGAAATCGAGATATATTCTCCCTGAAATATTTGTTCGCTATCGGAATGTGTGATTTGGATAGATACCGAACCGCTGGAGTTGCCTTTGTTAGTTACTATCAATGAGGCAGTGAGTGTATCTCCGACATAGGCTGGCTCGCCGGAGATTACTAGACCTGACCCACCTGAAGAAGTGAAATTAGTTGAGTTACTAGGAGAATCAGACTTCATTTCTGAGGTTTTGTCATCAAGAATATCTGGTTCAGAGGCACTCTGAACCATGAGAATTTGAAGAAGAATTACCATGACGGAAATGAGGATTTGATTCCTCAATGTCACTTTCATGTATGATGGCTCGAATGGGCATCGTATGAATCAAACGCAGAAAAACACTCTGCATAGGGCTATAATAGGGGCATTTGCTCGATTCGAACAGAAATGGACACTAGTGAACTGATGAGGGTGGCTCCGGATGAGCTTGCATCTGCCCTTCTAAACAGGAGAATGTTGCTCAAGGATAGCCTACCCGGAGTAATTAGGAATCTTGAGGCTGAAGAAGATACCCTATCCCCAAGGCTTGATAGGATGAAGAAATCCTTCGATGAAGCCAATGACAAGGTTGCCAAATTCAAGGCCGAGAGGGATCACTTTCAGACCAGCGCTGGCATTCTAATTCCGGATGTGAAACGGATCAGGAAAAAACTGAATGAGTCTGGGGGAATGATCAGTCTTGATCCTAAATGGAAGAAGATGATGTTGCTGGAACAAATTGAAGAAATTGAGAACAAGATCCAGACATCAGCTTTAGACCATAAGTCCGAAAGGAAACTACTAGAGAAAAGAAGATCGTTAATTTCCGAAAATGACAAATGGGTTAGAGACAGGAAGGACTCGAACCCGGAAATGGCGGAGTATCTGGAAAAGAATAGAGAGATGTCTAAATTATTCAAGAAGGCGGATAAGGCACATTCTCAGATGATAGGTGCCGTTTCCAAAGCACAACCACTCTATGAGAAGTTAACTAGTGCCTCAGCAGAGATTAGAGAAATCAAGAGTCAATTGGACCGTGCTAAGGAGTTGCTTGCCCAGAGCGATAAAGCAATAGAATATTGGGAGAAGAGGATAGAAAATGGATTTGGAGATTTGGGACCAGGTTTCAGAGACCTCCTAAAGGGGCAAAAAAACGTTGATGCGGGGGGCAGTTCTTCTTTCGCCAAACGTTCTAGTAAATCGAAAGAAACGAAATCTAGAGGTGAAGAGGAATGAATGAGTCTTCAAAGTTTTACCAGAGTGATTTCCATGACCTGTCTGCAGAAGAAATGGAGGCAATGATTGCTGAAAAGAAGAGTACTTTGAGATCATTGGATTCAGAGAAGAGGGATCTACAGACGGAAAGGAAAGAGCAAGTACAGATTGTAAAGGCGCTCAGATCTGCAGTAGTTGGAATAGAGCAATCTGGGACTGGGAGAAAGAAGCTGCTGGGAGAGTTTCATTCCATGAGAAAACAGGCCAAGATTCACAGAGAAAAAAGAGATGAAATCAACGTAAGAGTCCCTCCTCCTTCGAAAATTCTAGAGGAGTGGCTTGGCGAGACCTACCTCACATTGACGAAAATCGACAATGACCTGACCGCAGTACCAATGTTGAATCCAGAATTATCGGCATTTAGCAGATTCTTCGAGATCCAGTCTTCAATCAAAAAGAAGAGGGAAGCAGAAAAATCTCATTCGAAATATATTTCTAAGTTAAGTGAGATGCGAAAGATCTCCACCAAACTGGATCAAAATAAGGAAGAGTTCGGCAAGGCAAAATCTGAATTAAAGGAAAATGTCGAAATCGAAGTAGACAAAATCAGTAGGAAAGACATACGCAAGATTAGTAGAAGTATTTCCTCTATTGATGAGAGAATTGAGGCTATCAAGATCGAAACAAATAGCGAAAGAAGTGTGTTGAAGAATCTCCAGAAGTACGCGAGGCTGTCTGCAGTCAGAGGCTCCTCCAGCATAGATGATATTCGCGGAATCGCCGCAAAGGGAGGTTATCTTAGCTCTGAAGAGCTAGGCCTGATACTAGAGACTGGTGGTTTTTCGTCAATTAATGATTCAAAAGATCCACTTCAAGAAGCACCAAAACAGAGTCGATTACGTAAAAAGAAGACCAGGAAACTTGGCGTTTCTAGAAGAGGGGGGAGGAAAGGAAAGTCTGCCAGTCGTAGGGACTAGAAGCTAAATAATCGGTATGGCTTAAATGGAACTCCAAATTCGAAGCACTAGAGGGTTTACTTTGGGGCTCGAACAGTCGAATATCTCATCTGTTTTCGAAAAGAGTTCGGAATTGGTCAGCAAGAAGTTGGCCGAATACAAAGATCGTCGCGATGAGTTGAACGTTAAAGTAAGGACTCAGCTGGATAAGAGGAACGAAATAAATCTGCAGGTAAAGCAGTTAATCACCGAAGTTCAGAAGCAGAAGAGCCTGAGGAACGAGGCTAATAGTAAGGTTGCTGAATTGAGGAAAATAAGACTAGAGAGAACAAACGAATTGAAGGATATTAGGGCAAAACTAAGGAGTTCGGTTGAGAAGAACGGTAGCCAGTCTGGAAAGAAGAGGAGTGGCCCTAGTTCTCGGAGTATTAGAGAACAAATGAACAAGCTTGAGTGGCGCCACCAAACTGGACAAATTAGTCCGAGTAAGGAGAAGGATTTCTTTGCAAAGATGAAGAGGTTGCAGGCAGATTTCAAAAGGCTCAAGAAAGAAGAAGAGGATAGTAGTTCAAGCGTTTTGAGAGAGGTTAGACAGGCAGAAAAAAGGCAGCAGAAGGCTCATGATGCAGTCACTGATGCATCAGAGAAATCCGAAGAAGCCCATTCACTAATGATGGAGTTATCAAATGAAGTTGACAGATTGAGGGGCATGGCAAATTCTGAGCACTTGGGCCTAACTTCAACCAAATCGAATGCTGATGAGTTGCATAACAAGTATATCATTTCACTAAGGTGCATTCATTCAATGCAGGACATTCTGAAGCTATCTGGTTCCAAGAAGGAGTACGAAGAAGAGAGAGTGGAGGTCTCCGACTTAATGTCCAGACTAATGAGTGGTGACACTCTTTCGGATGAGGACATGATGCTACTTCAGAGAAACTAAGTCATACAGACGGCCGTTTCTTCCATGCAGGATTTTGTCTGCTTCGAGATTTATCAACCAGCCTGGGATGAATATTCTGTAGTGCTCGATCATTGCCATGTGTATATCCAAAACCCACTTTTCGAGTAGCATGCTCCTAACAGTGCCAGAGATGCTCACCTCACCAGAGTCTCCCCTTCTCCTCTCGTTCACTATTTTGGAAATCTCCATTTTTAGCTTATCTACGCTAAGCCAATTCCCATTGGGGGGTTCTATTGACCTAATCTTCGGAGATCTTTGCATACTTTCTGATTCACCAATGATGCTGAGCCTCTGAGACCATGGATCCTCCAGTATTGTCCATTCACCCTTTTCACTACTGCCACTAGGTCCATGCAAATCTCCTGAAACTCTCCAGATTAGAGCCTCTAGCAATATTGGTGATGATGAAAATCCCTCAATTCCTCGACTCGCAGTCCAAGAGTCTATGTCAATCTTCGAACTGAGAACTTGCATCTCCCCCTCATTGGAATAAGTGGAAACGTCATTAGATTCTACGTCATCTGAGTCTTCCAGAACAGCCGAGGCGACAAGCTCTCCAGAAAGAACCGCGCTTCCGATCCACTGCGAAATCTGTTTTGGGGAAACTATCTGAAATTTTGTTCCATCTAGGGAATCGCAATCAGAATGAGTTGCTCTCTCACTAAGAATAAGGTGGAAACCATCTGGGGCATCCATCTCGAATCTGTCTAGCTCGCTTCTAGTAATAGGTAGAATTTCCTTAGGAGCATGCCAGATGAAGGTTCTTCGTGAATGAATGCCGAAGTCTGGTACTGCTGTGGCTAGGCCAATTGGTTTGAATGGAGACTCTGGAATCCCTATATCAAATGAGTCGAAGTCTACTGACCTGAGGCTAAGTAACTCTCGCAATACACCCTCCATAGCCCTAGGCATATGGCTGCGTCTTTCAATGGAACGCCATTATTCGGGGCCGAGACCCTGATTTCTAAGTCAGACGTTTGGGGCTAGCTGCAGTAGATCGCTCTGTCCTGGATCGATTACGCACAGAGAACTGACAGGGAATGGCTTTCCACATGCAGCACCAAGCTGCCGGTTTACCATAGTAACCTGGTGAATTGGTACCGACGGATGCGAATTCCTCAAATCATCGATAAAAGACTCGGGACAATTAGAGGCAACCAGCACTAACTTTGCACCTCCTTTGGTGCAGTGTGATACTGTCTGTCTTTGTCCAAAGACTAGTTCTCCTGAGTTAATTCCTTGCTTGAGTTGTCTTGCGATGTCCATCTTCAAACCTCAGTTATTTTCATCGGGGATATAGAATAGTTCGACGCTGCCCGTTCCTAGCGCAACTGGTTGGCCTACGATGATGTTCTCTGTTACTCCGGATAGGTTGTCTCTTTCTCCAATTACTCCAGCCTTCAGCAGATGTGTAACCGTGACCTCGAAAGCCGAACGTGCAAGGATGGAGTGCTTTGTCCCGCTTACACCATGACGACCAATTGCTCTAACCTCTCCACCGGTAGTCATCACATCTGAGACCATGATCAGGTGCCTCACGTCTACATCGAGACCTGCACCCTCGAGTGTATCCCACATTTCGTTAATTATCGCTTGTCTGGCGGCCTCTATACCAAGATAGTCATGTATCTCATTGATATTGTTCGTGTAAGTCCTTGATCGGTCCACTCCGTCGAACTCACTTACCTTTGATAGGTTTGAGCCGATTGTTGAGATGTAATATTCGCCTGTTTCGGACATTGGGCCCTGAACTGTAGCTCTGCTAATTCCTGGGAGACCCTTCAATCGTAGTTTCTTGATCTTGTCCTCGAGTTGCAGAAGAGCGGTGTAAGTAGGAGGGTCTGATGTAAGGGATGCAAGATCTTCTTCCTTTGACACGCCTGGAATGATCCTTAGAGACTTTGGGCGGTCATCGTCATCGGCCTGCACATACAGTCTTAGAGCGCGTGAGAGCTTGTCTCTGACTTCTGCGCCAGTCATTTTCTTCAGCTTCATGTTTTTATTGTTTAGCTGTAGTAGTATGTTCCTCTGAGCGACATCGACGTCAATAGTTGCGATATCTATAGCGGTGGTGGTCTCAATGGATGCTGCTAAGTCTCTAACCAACTTCTCATTAGTCCTCAGTGGCTTTCCCTTAGAATTCTTCTCGTCCATGTAAATTATCATGGTTGGAGTTTGTGGTACCTTCCTAGCATCGACAATCTCGATTATCCTAGGTAGACCCTGGGTAACGTTTACTGTAGCCACACCTGCATAGTGGAATGTACGCATCGTCATCTGAGTACCGGGTTCACCAATAGACTGGGCAGTGGTAATTCCTACTGCCTCGTGTGGAACGGCCTTTGCGTCATTGTAGAAGGTGCTTGCCGAATTGATTATTTTCTTGGCCTTGGCGGCTGTTACCTTCTTCTCCCCTCTGCTATGCAGCCCTTGGACAAGTTGGTCTATCATCCTTGGAGTCAAGTTTGAGTCGCTTTCCTCGGCTGCTTTGTTCAGCTGAATGAACATCTCATCTTCGATATCGACATCACGGAAGAGTTGCTTCATCTTGATTTCATAGTCGTAGTCCTGCAAAGGTAGTGAACGCTTCGTCCTCCTAGCTCTGGACACTGTTCTTCTGCGAACAATGGTCTTCTCGGTACTAGCTGCAGAAGCTCTGCTGGACTTTACTGAGCTGGCCATGACATCGTAGATTCTCTGAGAAGTTCCAGAGTCGATTCCACATATCTGGGCAATCTGACCTGGAGAGAGGCCCTTTACATCGTCCCATTTGCGGTCATCAGCTAACTTGTGGGCATATTCCTCTTCGATTCCCAGATCCATCAGCTTCTTCTTAGTTGCACTCTTGACTACCATCAGTTACCACCCCCAAGTGCATCGTTAAGCACCTGATCGACATCGAATGGACTTCCCTTTCTGCTTCTGGCAGGATCGGTCCCATCCTCTCCGTACTCGAATTGGATAATGCGGTTTGCAGTATTTCTAACTGAGGCCTTTGTATCATTGGAAACCTTCAGATCGTCCATAGCATTGATCAGCCTTCTCTGCATGTAACCTGACTTACTCGTTCTGACAGCCGTATCGACCAGTGATTCCCTACCGGAAACTGAAAGCATGAAGAATTCGGTTGGTTCGAGGCCTCTCTTGAAAGACGAAGAAACGAAACCCTTCTCCTTTGATCCCTTGACCTTCCTAGGGAAGTGGGAAAGGACTCTGTCTTGATATCCCCTCTCAAGACGCTTACCTCTAACTTTTGGCTGGCCAATGGACCCTGCCATCATTGCTAGATTGTCCATTGAACCTCTTGCTCCGGAGGTCGCCATAAGAACTGCTGAATTGTCATCTCCAAGTTGTGCCTTAGCGACGTTTCCAGTTTCCGCCTTTGCGGCGTCTAGGATTGTCAATATGTTCTCCTCGAGAGTCTCGTGTGGAGTTCTGCCTGGCCTTGCCTCGTACTTCCTTCCGTCCTTTCCGAACTTTTCTAGTTCGGAGTCAACACTAGCACTGGCCTCAGAGTTAATCCTCACTATCTCTTCCTTAGCCTCGGGAGGTAGGTCTTCGTCATCTATTCCAGTGGTGAATCCCATTGCTGTACAGATGGCGATTGTCATCTTTGTCATCTTATTGATGAAGTCTGCCCCCCTGTCTGTACCATGTGTCTGGACGACCGCATCTAGGAGCCGCCCATCCTCCGCTCCAATGCCTCTCTTGTCGATAGAACCAGAGACGTCTCCTTGTGATACCTTGACTTCTTCTCCAGCACGATTCTTGAAGTTAAGAGTGAAGCCCCCCTTCACAAGAAGGCTGAAGACTTCGTTGCCCAACAGACCGGTCTGTCCGTTTCTCTCTACTGATGGAGGTATTTCTCCCTCCCACCCAATAGAACTGAGGACATCCATTGCAACAGGCATTGGAAGGAAGGCCTCCCCGTTCGTCAAAAGGTAAGCACCCGTGATGTGATCGTGTATCCCGCCAATGACGCTGCCCCCATATCTAGGAGATATGATGTGCTCCTGGACCCTCATGAGGATTCTAGCCTCTGCCCTAGCTTCCTCACTCTGAATTACGTGTAGGTTCATTTCGTCCCCATCAAAATCTGCATTGTAGGGCGTGCAGTCAGCAAGGTTGAATCTGAATGTCTTGCCTTCCATGACTCTTATTTCGTGAACTAGCATTGACATCCTGTGGAGTGATGGTTGTCTATTGAAAATGGTTACATCTCCGTCAATAAGGTGCCTTTCGACAACAACTCCTGGCCTTGGGTTTCCATCTCTATCGTACGTGCTTAATCGATCTTCTACTTCTGTAGGGTAGAGGTTTCCATGTTCATCCTCAATCTCTGGGCTTCCGCAGTGTGGGCATCTCACCTCGAGGTGATCGGGAAGATAATCATCCGGATTCTCTACTTCCCACTTCCAGCGGTGATGTATTGCCGCATCTGGATCGTCTTCAGCAAGGGGGTTTCCATCTTCTCCCTCCCCTCTTAGGTTTGACAGAGTCCTATCCAAATCTACGCTCCACTCTGGAAGGAGCTCGTCTGTCATGGGGTCCCTCCGCATTTGCTCCTTCAAAACAAGACCTGGAAGGAAGTTTGGAGCCGGGAGGACCTCGTTCAAATCAGGCCTGTAACCCATGTACGGATCCTCTTCACTACCACAATGGCAATCTGGATTTAGACATCTAAATCCTGCCCAGATATACTTCGTTCTATCGGTAATCCTAACTCTGAACCTATCTCCTCTAATGATATAGTTGACACCAGGATGGACATCTGGACCCCTCAGGATCATCTGTCTGAGTTGTTCTCTGTTTCTACTAGTAGCCCTGATAGGTACAGTCAGCTCCTTGGCCGTCTTCACTGGGACTCCGACTTCGTTGATTCCGAGGTTCGGATCTGGGCTGATAACTGTTCTAGCACAGAAGTTAACTCTCTTTCCGGACAGATTACTCCTGAAGCGACCCTCCTTCCCCTTTAGCCTCTGAGATAAGGTCTTTAGTGGCCTTCCGGATCTGTGTCGAGCTGGTGGGATTCCACTGGTCTGATTATCGAAGTATGTGGTACAATGATACTGCAGCAGTTCCCAGAGATCTTCAACTATCAGTTGTGGGGCTCCTGAATCACGATTTTCCCTGAGTCTCTGGTTAATCCTTAGAACGTCGACTAACTTGTGTGTGAGGTCATCCTCAGATCTATCTCCACTTTCAAGAGTGATAGATGGCCTAACAGTAATTGGAGGAACTGGTAGTACCTTCATTATTGTCCATTCTGGTCTACTGACGTCTTTCTCCATTCCGAGGAATATTAGGTGCTCATCGGGTATCTTTTCGAGCCATTCTCGAATATCTCGAGCGTTCAGTTTGTGCTCTCCCTTGTCTGCCTTCTTTTCTTTGAAGGTTGTGGGCTTATCCAGAATTATCTTGCCTTGTTCCGAGCCGCAATGCATGCATATTGCACGCTTCGGACCAGCACAAATATTCTCAATATCCTTGATGATTTTCTTGAATTCCCTACCACCAACTCCGTGCTTTAGGATTATGTCGTTCACTCTGTCTCTATAGTAGTCCTGCTCAGACTTCTCTGGATCGGTGGGATGCGTTTGCGGGGCATCGTGCAGCAAGGCCTTACTGCACGAATTGCAGGTTGTCTTCAAGCAAGTCTTGATTAGCCCGGTGAATCCTATATGCATCACAGGTAGCTCTAGGGCTATGTGGCCGAAGTGACTTGGGCACTCTTCGTGCTTGTTCCCGCAGGTTTCACACCTGATTCCGGGATCGATTACTCCCATCTTCGGGTCCATGAGTCCTTGTTTGAATGCGTGACCATCGTCCTTGTAGGTGTCTGCTGTCTTTACTTCTACAGATGACATCTTCCTTATCTCGTTTGGATCCATCAGTGTGAATCTAATCGAGTCTATTCTCTTGGGTATCTTTGCTGCATCTCGAGCACTCATCTTCTATCCTCCAGTTCTAATCTCATTGCTACTCCAAGACTCTTCATTTCATCCAGGAGAAGTTTGAATGCATAGGAGGTCTGGACGCTATGGACGTCTGACCTATCGCCGCAGACAGGGCAGATTGTAGTCCTTCTCTTCCAATCGTAATATGCGATATGACCGCATCTGGGAGTGTTGCAGACCATAAGATTCCAGCCATCTGATTCATCAAGAAGACGATCCTTGATTACCATGGATGCGCCATGAGAAATTAGACAGTCACGCTCCATCTCTCCGAATCTGAGGCCACCTTGCCTTGCTCTACCTTCTGTTGGTTGCCTAGTGAGGATTTGCACCCTTCCTCTGCTTCTAGCATGGAGTTTACTGCTAACCAGATGGTGGAGTCGCTGGTAATAGATGACGCCAACGAATGTATCGACAGGGAAACTCTCTCCTGTCTCTCCGTTAATCATCGACTCCCTACCGGTGTGCTTCAGACCGTTTCTAAGTAGGCCCGATCTGAGCGACTCTTCCTTTTCCCCGGTGAATGCGGTTCCATCTATTCTTCTGCCCTCCATGGATCCAACCTTTCCTCCGATCATCTCCAATACGTGGGCTACAGTCATTCTAGAAGGGATAGCGTGGGGATTGATGAGTAAATCAGGTATGACGCCGTCTTCTGTGAATGGCATATCTTCCTCATTTACCAGTCTACCAATTATTCCCTTTTGTCCGTGTCTGCTGGCGAACTTGTCTCCAAGTTCTGGAACCTTATTCGTCCTAAGAGTAATTCGGACTAGCCTACCTGAGTCGAGGGACTCTGTAACGAAGATGTTATCCACCCAGCCCTTCTCACCGTGACGAACGAGCATAGAGGACTCCCTCCGTTCCTGGGCCTGCAGGAATGCCCCGTGTGACTCTTCTAGGAACCTAGGCGGGCTGGTTTTACCTACAAGGATAGATCTACCGCCTTCCTGACTGGTCAGCTCTACCTCTGGAACAGGTAGTCCGTCTCTTTCCAGATGAGAATAAGAATCCCACGACTTGAGTCCTTTGATTTCATCAAGACCCGTGCCTGGAACCTCGATCCTCTCCTCTTGTCCGCCTGGGAATCTCTTGTTCTCTGCATTGTAAGTCCTGACGAACGCAGATCTACCGAGGGCCCTCTCAACCGAGGCTTTGTTCATAATAACGGCGTCTTGCATGTTGTAACCGTGATGGCTGACGATTGCAACAACGAAGTTCTGACCCCCAGGCCTTTCATCGAATTTAGTGGACTTCATAGCCCGTGTCCCCACAATTGATCTCTGGGGGTAGTGCATCACATGTGCACGGGTATCGGGTCTAAGTCTGAAATTGGCACTAGCCACTCCTAGACTCTGTTTGACCATCGCTGTTCCACCCGTAACCCTTGGTGTTGAGTTGTGTTCAGGATACGGGACTAGAGAGGCGCAAACGCCCATGATGAGTTGAGGGTCGATCTCTACGTGAGTATACACCAGAACTGTGTGATCCTTTTTCTCTTTCCTCTTGAGTGCGTCCATGTTTTCTTGGTAGTAGTTTAGTGGAACCTTGAATTTCTCTATCTTTGACTCACCATTGGGCATAGTTACTTCTGCAGACACCTCAGCATGTGATATTCCATGCTCTCCAAGGTTGGTCCACTGTACCTTTGATGGATTTATGGGACGTTTGTTCTTTGGGGATACTGAAGGCAAATCGAAAGGTCTTGGAGCTATCAAGAGGTCTTCTTCTTCTTCGGCATCTACCCATTCTACAACTCCCCCAGAGACAAGATCAGAAAATGTGATCTCGCCGCTTTCTAATGCTTCCAAGTGCATCTTTGTAATTTGCAGACTACCATGATCGATTATTAGAAGTGGGCGTAGCATCCTACCCCTATCGGTGTTGATGAAAACATCACGATTCTCATTGTCATGCCTGATACTTACCTCTGGTCTAATCCTACCTGATCTGCGTCTCCTCTTGAATTGGCTTACGAGCTTATGTGGCCTCTTGTGAAGGCCGAAGATATCTCCGTTAACATGTATCCTAGAGCCGTCTGCCCAGCCCTCGGGATTATCGTCTACTCCTGCTTCCTTCAATAATGCCTTGACATCCTCTTCGGGAACTTCCTCTGAGACGTCTATCATTTGTGCTGCATTCTTTACTAGACCACAATTTTGCCCCTCAGGAGTCTCGTTTGGACATAGTCTGCCCCATTGTGTAGGGTGCAAATCTCTTGCCTCGAAATGGGGCTGACTTCGAACGAGTGGGCTCGTGACCCTCCTCATATGAGACAGTGCAGACAAGTATGTTGTCCTATCAAGAAGTTGGCTTACTCCTGACCTCCCCCCGACCCAGTTTCCTGTAGCAAGAGCATGCATAATCTTGGTTGTAAGGACGTCAGGACGAAGGCAAGAAGAAATTCTTAGTTCCCTCTTCCTATTGTGGTGCCTCTCCAATTGGTACTTCAAGTCTCGAGCCAGTTGCTGAAGGCTTACCCTGAAGAGATCCTCCACGAGATCCCCAGCTAGACGGACACGCTTGTTTGCGTAGTGATCCTTGTCATTAGGATCCTTATCCATGATGGCCATCTCTAGAACTTGCCTAGCAATACGACCCAGGAAAATTGCTTTCTTCTCCCTATTATCAAATTTCGATCCTAAGTGAGGCAGTAGTTCGTTATCGAGTAAGTTTTGGATTCTCGATTCTCTGTACTCCTTCTGCTGACCTGCTGCGAACTTCTTCTCCAACCAAGCTAGGGCCTCCTCAGATGTATCGACACCATACTCCTCATTATCCCTAAGATCGTTTAGGTTAGCCACGGTATACTTCATCGCCTCGGGAGGTCCTGCAATAGAGGCGAAGATATCCATATCCTTGGCTACTCCAAGTGCCCTCATCAGAAGTACCAGAGGAATGGGGGTAGTTCCCGCACTAGGGATCTTAACCATTAGCATTCCATCTCTTCTCTTTTCAACGTTCAGAGGCTTCCTTACGCCGTCTTTTTGGGAGAATATTTTCGCGACTTGGGTTTCATGGGCATACTTCTTGTTCTTCTCTACTGTTACCCTGTTTGGAGCGAGGTCCTCCATTGAAATCAGAACTCTCTCGGTCCCGTTGATAATGAAGTAACCACCGGGATCAAGAGGGTCTTCGCCATACTTTCGTAGAAGTTGTGTATATCTCTCCGAATCCTCAGTAGAGGTTTCCGGGGCGAGGCGCCGATTCTCATCTGCATGGTTTGGGTTCAGGTTGCACCTAGCTGATCTAACCATTATCGGTAAATTCCCTATGTGGACGCTCGTTTCCTCCTGGAATCCCATCTCGGATCCGGGAGATGGGGGCAAATCGTCACGAAAAATCTTGAAGTCTAGATAGACGGGTGAGAAGTAAGTAAGCTTCCTGAGTCTGCATTCCATTGGAGTTGCATGGTGTTCTGCCCCGTTGGCCTCCTTAATTGTGGGCCTGCCTAACCTAAGATTCTTTAGTCGGACAATGATTTCTTTATCTAAAAGATCGAGTTTGACTAATCCTCCCTCGTCATCTTCTACTGGTTCGTCACTACCGATTCTAATGTTCCGTACGATGTTCTCCATCCTACTCTCCTTACCGTCTCCGATAGGTATGCAGTCGTTGTACGAAGCAAGTTGGTGGTTCACTAGGCTTCTATGCTTGAAATAACTCTCAACAATCTCTCTCAATTAAATTCCTCCTTACGCGCTCTCCACAATTAGCCTGAATGCCACTGATTGTCCTGCAGATCTACTGTATCGAACGACTTTGACAACTCTATTTGCTAGCCATCCGGCAGGAAGTTCATCGTTCTCAGATTCTTCGACCTCTTTGATAACCTGAATTGCAGGATCGGTAATCAGAATTTTCGGCAGGAGTTCCTTTGCGAGCCTGTTCTTTCCAAAGGCATCATCCGTTATGAGCCCCCATGGCTCAAGAATCTGTGCTTCATCCTCGATTGGGACTAGTTCATGATGAGGCACGAGTACATGGTTAAGCACATTGAATCTGTAGTCTCCAGTAGGGATGTCCTCATCCAGAAGTGCCTTTCGGGAGATAGTGATTCTGTTACTCTTACTCCTCTTACGAGAGCCAACATGTTCACTAATAACGCCCATGATATGCTCAAGTTCGGAGACCCCATCCTCAAGGCCGACCTTTTTCGCGACCTGCTCCCTGGACATTCTCTTTATTGCGTCCAGATTTGCGTCGTCCGCCAACTTGTGTGCGTGATCCTCCGGGATCCCCAGCTCTATCAATCTCTTTTTTGTTGAGCTCTTTACTGCCATGACTCTTCCCCCACCCAGAAAAAACGAGGGCCTGAGAAGCCGTCAGGCGGGCCTGAGGGGATTCGAACCCCCGGCCACCGGGTTAAAAGCCCGGCGCTCTACCTGACTAAGCTACAGGCCCATGGCTGATGCTGGGCTATCCTCCGACCCTAGGGGCCTTCAAAAGGCTTGCGCATAGTAAAGCTCTCGCAAATCAGCGAGGCGTCCGGGGGGAGCCGGTTCGAATCTCATTAATTCGCTTACGACATAAAGGTTGTTGAAGCCTCTAATAGCCAGTTAACACAACAATTTTGTCTCTAAACGAGTTGAAAAAATCATGACGACGACCAAAGTCTCATTGGAAGGAGTTGGGGAGTGGGAGGTTTTCTCACCTCAGACAGTTTATCCTCCGAGGGAGGATTCGTTATTACTATGCAGAGTCATTTCAGAATTTACCCCCTTTCCAGGTACAAAGGCCCTAGAAATTGGCTGCGGATCAGGAATAGTTACTATGGCCTTAGCCACTCTTGGTTGGGAGGTTTCAGCCTGCGACTTGAATCCATTTGCAGTTTCTGCGACAAGAGGAAATATGGAGAATAACGGAATTCCTGGAAGTCATAGAATTATCGAATCCGGTGTAGGAGAAAATTTTGCTATCCCAGATGGAACAAGATTAGTGATATGGAATCTACCCTATCTTGAAAGAGAAGATGAGGACGATGAAATTGAGAAAATAGAGGAAATTGCATGGTCTGAAATTCCAGGGAAGGGTTGGGGTGGAGAACTTCTGAATTTCTTAGATTCCCAACATAATGTGAATGGACTATTGGTATTGATGGTAATGAAGACAGAACCAGAGGGAAAAAGCAAGGCCGTTGACTGGGAACGAAGGGGATGGACATCCCGTACACTTGGTTCAGAGAGGTTTGGGGTAGAAAAGATTGAGGTTGTGGCCTTTTGGAAGACCGGAGCGGGCCACTCTCCAACTATTATCGATACCTGCTCTTCGACAATGGAAGAAGTAATGGAAATATCGGGTGGAGATTGGGTGAGAGTCATGTCCAGGATTCAGACGAATGGCAGAGGGAGGAAGAACTCCCAATGGATCTCAGAGGAAGGCGGAGTTTTTGCCACATGGAAATTAGGGTCGAACCTTATTGATGAGTTCTCTCCAGGAATAATCCAAACTAGTGTTGGAGCTGTTGTTTCCGAAGTTCTGGAAGCAGAAATGAAGTGGCCGAACGACATTCTTAACAAAAAGGGAGAGAAGATGGGAGGGGTACTTGTAGAGTCTTCGAATGGCGAAGGTAGTGGAATTCGAATCGGGATAGGGATAAATCGGTTTAGTTTATCCAGAGAGAAGAAAATTCTAGGTTGTGGATGGGAAGAGACCCTTGGCAATGTTGATGCAAAGGAGATTTTTAATAAAATAGACAGGGGGATTTCTTCTATTTTCGAAAAGAAGGATTTCTTGCCCCTCCCAAGCAAGGATAGCCTGGTTATCCAATCTTGGATTTCTCTATCAAAATCTCTATCCAGAGGTGTTGCTGTAAGACTGGGCAACGAAGTAGTTAGGCCCTCGGGATTGAACAAGTTAGGAGAGATACGGGTTACTGGGGGGTCTATTGGATGTGTAGATATTGGGGATCTGGACAAAATTGAGTGGTTGGGCTACAGGTAAGATTTCAGACGTTCCCTTACTAGTCTAATCTTTCCGGAACTAGTGATGGTTTCAAATCCTGAAATCTCGTTCAGTTTTTCTAGAGCCTCTTGGTAGTCCGATAGAGTTGTCTTGAGTATGGCAAATGTTCTTTTAGACTGTTTCACCATATCGAATAGTTTCCATTCTAACCCATACATTCTTTCTCCTAGGAGTTTCTTCAAATTATCTCTTTGGATAGATTCATTGACTTGGAAAGCAACCCACCTGTGTTTGCCCCTTGCTGCCTTTTTTGGCTTCGGCATGGTATCCCGAAGGGGTTTACCTTAACCAATAGTGGGTTCACGCGGATGTGTGAACAACGGTACTCATGAAGATCTTCGCAAGTCCGAAAGCGCGTTTACAATTTTCTCCGACCCGTCAACTCTCCCTCATATCGCCTTGCTAATAATATTCTCAGGTTCACTGTATGGTGCAATGAGTATGGATTTATTCGGTTCAGAGAGTCAAGGCGCAGCAATATTTGTCTCCCTATCGATATCATACATGATTGCGGCATTGATTCGTCCCAGCAGAATTGGAATATTCCTACTAACAGTGGAAAGTAATGGTGATGGGGTACTAAGGAGGAAGTACCTAACCAAGGGCGTAATTAAGACCCTGCCCGTTATTATCTTGGCAACCCTAATCTGGTACGGCTTAAACACTATTCTAAACAAAGAAAATTTGAACGATTTGAAATTGATTCTAGCAATGATGTTCATTGCAATGTCGTTGTTTCAGGGACTTACTCTGACTGTAGGTTGGATTGAGTACGGTAGGAAAATCCGAGGCCAACCCAGAGATAGTAGGGCTGGAGTTTATCCATCGCTATTTAGGATAACAATTTCTTTACTTTTACTCGCACCCCTAGTATGGTGGTTTGGATATGGCACTGTTAATCCATCAAATGCGAATTTCTCGACAAACTTGGTGTGGTTCATTTTCCTAATCACAATTGTTTTTCTGGGAGTATTGATGGAGCGTTATACCAAATCATTCAGAGAGGGGTCAGAAGTAGATGGAGTAGTTCGTGACAGGGTTTATTTTCTTATTTTCTTAACTTCCTGCTGGCATCTCCTAAGTTCATGGAGAAGAGCTCCATTCACCGTAGAACAGTCTTCAGTCGGTCTCTTTATTGAAGAGAGCATTCTGATGTCAATTACTATCATTTTGGCAGTTTGGTCATTGTCAAAGAAAGGTCATAAGAGAGGTTGGAGAATTTTCCAAGGACAATCGGCAATTTTCTGGGGGGTGTGTTTCGGCCTTGCTTATTGCGGTAGTGTATCTTCCTTGACTGTGCTTTCCGAGGGCAGCCTAATGACTACAACTGCTATCGGTCACGCTATCACTGCTATTGTGATGTTAGCGATCTGTCCAATCGCCATCTCTCGGGTAGGGTTGTCAGAGGATTTAGAGGCACAAATTGAGATTTCAGAGCATTCGCTGACTCCTGAGGAAGTTCCTCATTCCCAATCTGCTAGAGTTGAGGAATCTGGTGACGAGGATATTGTTGAGATTATTCACTAGAGGCCGCTAACAACGGCTACAAGTCGTAATCTTCCAACTAAATCATCGCTTGCTCTAGCACCGAGAATAACCTGGCAATCCTCATCTAGGGTTGATACAAAGGCCTCTGAAACCATGTTCAGGTGACCTAGCGTCATATCTGGCCCTCCCTCCACTTGTATCATACATCCTTTGGCCCCATCGATTGATATTTCTGATAGAGGTGAGTTTCTTGCAATCCTAACGACCTCGTCTGGATCCGAAGTAGTCCCATTACCGACTATTAGGGTCGCATTACCAGGTCTACCAACTATTGTTCGAAGATCCATCAGATCGAGATTCATCTTACCGACTCTAGCTAGAGTTGTTACCAGACCCTCGATTAATTCCCCTATCCATTCGGACCCCATCTTCCAGTCAGATTCCCGATGCCTGGCCTGCCATGCAAGTCTCTCAAGACTGACTCGAATGCAAAGATCAGAGTTCCTCTCTATCGAGGGAATGGCCTTGTCTGCAATAGCGGAACGTAGAGGTTGTTCGGCAAAGGGCATGCCAACAATACTGATTACAAGGCTGCCTGCCTCAGAGGATCGAGCGGCAATTTCTGCGGCCGCACCGGAACCGGTCCCGCCTCCTAAAGCGGCAAGGATGATTACGAGTTCAGAGTTTTTTAGCATGTCTTGGATGTTGGCCACTCCCTCGTTTAGCCGGTATGCAGCCAAATTTGGCAGTGCGGCGGTTCCCTTTCCACTTCCTGATGCATCCAGATGAAGGCAATGGGCTTCAAATTCAGAAGAGAACGAAGATTCATCGGCGTCAACAAGTAATAACTCGGATAGTTGTTGACACCTCCCATGTGCTCGGGAAGACCAGTTGCAGCCTATCCCACCAACGCCGACAATCAGTATGGAGCTCGGTTCCATGGATTCGGAACCGAGGTAGCCAGTTTATATTGTTCTAATCGTAATCCAAATATCGTCGGTATCTTCTTCTTTCATCTCTGGCCCAAGCATTTTCCGGTTCCAGTGACAGTACCTTGTCATAGTACTCAATAGCGATCTCGAAATCTGAGAGGTGCCTTCCATTGAGGTGCCCAAGTACATTCAAGGCCGGGATGCAGTTTGAATCGGACTTAATCATAGAAAGAAGAATTCCCTCTGCTTCGCTAATTTCCATGGATTCCATCTTATCCTCTGCCTCCTCAAGTTGAGCGATTTGTTCGGGGCTGAGTGAGTAGATATTCTTCCACCTTGGGGAGGTCATGTTTGTGCACTCAAGACTAGGCGTTTGAAAGTTTTTGAAAAAGAGCATTGCGTTCGGCCCCGAAGGGGCCGTAGTGGAACGTTAATATCCCCCTTTTTTCTGGAGCCAGATGTAGCAGATGCTAGGTGAACGAAAGATGGCATCTAGACAGAAGACACTTGTGCTAATCTTAGTATCAGTATTTGTTGCAGGGTCTGGTGAGGCCCTGCATAGTGGTGTTGGAGGAAATGCAAATGGCCAAGGTGAGGTTTCCATTGCTGGGTGCACCTGTCATGCAGAGGAGCCAGACAATTCTGTTACAGTTATTATCGATGGAGTTCCTTTCCATTATGCACCTGAAACCTCCTACGAGATGAAGTTGCAGCTAATTGGAGGGCCTGAGGCAAACCTTGATTCGCATACTGCCGGATTTGCCATGAGGGTCAGTGAGGGATCCCTCGACGCTTCAGAAGGATTCGAGTCAATGGTCCAAAATTGGGAAGGAGATGTGGCCACCCTAACACACACCGATGCGGGGTCGAGAACTTCTGATAGGTCGTGGATGTTTGTTTGGACGAGTCCGCCTGAAGGTTCCGGTTCAGTGGTTTTCAATGTAGCAGGGAACTCAGTAAATGGGGATCTAGCACCATCTAGTCTAGATCGTTGGAATCGTCTTACTGCCAGTATTGACGAAGGTGAAGACAATGGAAGAACAAAAACCGTTTTTTCAGGAAATGGGGATATTAACCCCCCAGCCCCTGTAGAAGGAAAGAAAGACATCCACAAAATGGGAGCTAAACTCCTAGCCCACTGGTTGGGACTCCTTGGATTCGGAGCAGTAATGCTAGTTATTTTGTTCTGCGGGCTATTCCTTAGATACGGATTCTCCAGGCATTACAAGGGCAGAAGTAACCTACTGAGGCTAAGAATAAAGCATCTTAGAAGGGGCGATCAACTATGAAAGACGACACTGTGATGAGGCTTTTGCGACAAGTAAAGTCTGGAAAGGTAAGCGTAGAAGATGCCAGAGTGGCTCTTGAAGATGCCGCGCTGACGGAAGAGGCCTTCGAAGCAGCAGTCAATCATGGAGTATTCAACGAAGTCAAGCCCGGGACAATTGTAAGAGCTAGTCTTGCACCATCTGGGGATTCGTGGCTGATCATAATGGTAGGACTATGGGGGGTTCTTTGGACTCTTTATTGGGCGGGAGCCCTAGCATACGGACTATACCAACACTGGGATCAGCAACTGCTCGCATTCAATCTGGCGATGACTCTTCTCACACTAATAATCATGGGGATTGTATATCTAAAATATGTACTTCCGGATGTGATAATTGTCAAGCATAGGAGAAACAAGTACATTACAAGTCACGATACAAACTCTTGGAAAAAGTACGAGGTCTAAAAATGGCAAGGAAATTTAAGCTACGTCCTGTCTCATCTGAGGATGAGCTCGTTCACGAGAGGAGCGGTGCAATAGACAGAAGGGAGTTCATGAGGCTGTCTTTCAATACAGCAGCCGGATTGATCACTACTGCATCACTGGGCAGTGTCGGGTTCGCTTCTTTCCTAATGGGCCAAGCGGAAGGAGGTGCTTCGGACTCTTCCATAAAATTCTATGTCCCCAAGGGTTCAGATGTGTGGTACAGTAACATGGACAAGCAGCCCATGACGTTGCAATCTTTCGTAGACGAGTCTGCAAACACAACTACCGGAATGGTTGGAGCCGCAGGACTTTGGTCCGGCTTACCCATCATTGCCACATACGTCCCACACGAGGAAAACAAAAACAAGCCATTAGAAGCAGGCACCCCTAGATTCCAGATGATGGACGGATACACCGCCGGCGGTGCATATGTAGGATCCGGCTATGAAATCGAAGAAAAGGAGGAATTTGCATCGTTGAATATTCATGATAATCTGATCATTGTTTTCGCTAGATGTCCTCACTTATGCTGCATTCCCGGATGGCAATTGGTGAGTAATGACTTCACTGCAGATAGCTGGCTGCCTGGTGGAACTGACTCAAGTGGGAACAAATCATTCTGTATCTGCCACTCTAGCAGGTACGACCACACTGTTATAGAGAAGAATACAGCTAGAAATAGATCCAATGGACAGGAGTTTGACTTCATAGGAGTAAAGAAGACCGGTGGGCCTGCTCCGTACGGCATGCCACTGATTCCTTTCACAGTAAGTGGAGGGGTTATTGAGGCACTTCCAGATTTCATGGACTGGTACACATTCTGCGGGTAGGTGAAAAATATGATTCAATTCTGGTTCCTATGGATTTTCATTGCTTTCGTTGTTGTAATTGTCGCCTTCACACTCAGAAGAGAGAGGGACGATATGCCAAGGAAGGACATTCTGAGGGCAGTAGAGACAAATGCTGGCAGCATGGGTCTAGCCGAGAAGTTGTTCCTATGGGCTTTCTCTTGGCTAGACACCAGATTCAGGATCCAAGACTACTGGGGCATGAGCAAAGACTCCTACTACAGCATGCATCGTCAGATGCCTTTGACTCATGCCGAGAAGTACAAACTGAGAATAATTTGGTATTGGTACCCGCTCTACTGCTTGGGCGGAATTTCATTCCTGGCATTCATCATCTTGGTGATTACTGGTACCATTCTAGGATTCTACTATGTCCCGGGAGGGGATTTGGACTCTGATCCGACACCGGCCTATGCATCGATGGAGTTCATCATGCTAGAGTTGCCTTTCGGATATATCATCAGGTCTATACACCATTGGGGAACGCACTTCTTTGTTGCTGCAGTTTTCCTACACATGTGTAGAGTCTATTTCACTGGGGCATACAGAAACCCCAGGGAACTGAACTGGTTGATCGGAGTTGCTCTAATGTTCTTCTCCATTTTCTTCGGTTACTCTGGATATCTGCTGCCATGGGATAGTTTGGCCTTTGGGGCGGCCACCATCGGTATCAACATGGCCATGGCCACCCCTCTGATTGGGGAGTGGGTGGCTAATGCTATGTTCGGAGGGACTACATTGACTGGTCAGACAGTAGTCAGGATGTACTTCCTTCACGTGTTCGTTCTGCCGCTGATTGTTACTGTTCTCATTCTGGCACATCTATTCATTGTCTGGGTACAGGGAATTGCGGAGCCGCACTGAGGTGATTGGATGGGGATTATAGAGAGATTTGGAAGAATTGCTGACACCTATGTTAGTGAGAAGGAGCAGCTCCTAGGGGCGGAAGAGGAAAGGAGGAGAGTGCATACTGGCCATGGTTTCTGGCCGACGGAAGTTCTCAGGGATACTATCATTTTCGCGTCGATAGTGATGGTAATTGCATTCTACTCTTGGATTATTCCCCCCCCCTCTGCACAATGCTGCAGATCCATATGCCCAGGCGGGCTTCGTTTTCCCGGATTGGTACGTTCTATTCTCTTACGGTTACCTAAGATGGGGAGAGTATTTGCCGCAATTCGACATCCCTGCTGGCCCGATAGGGGAGTTCTTTGGCCAGCCAATCGTGTCATGGAACGCCGGAGTATGGGGGGCGATGATCACTGGGCTCCCAGTTGCAATTCTTGCACTACCACCATTCATCATTGGAAAGAGGGAGAAGAGGGGGGTAGAGGACCCATGGTTCGCCACGGCGGGAGCGGTTTACCTAGCGCACGTATGGTTTATTTCTGTATTCTCGATTAACATCTTCCTGGAGATGTATGGTCAGAATCGTAGTGATTACTGTTGGGCCGGGCCCCATGGGACCTTCTTCTGCGGTACTCAACCCCCGTGGACTGCTGAGGTATTCAATGCTGTTCCATGGATTCTCACAGGTGTTTTCATCTTCGTCGTATTATACTTCTCGGTGAGGAAATTCCTGATAGGTCCGATGGGCTCTAGGCTGACTCCCATTCTTGGCAGACAGGTCGCCGTAGGATCTGTGGTAGCCACCGTTCTCCTATGTACGGTTACTTGGCCGGTCTACGAAAACGGATTCTGGAATCAGAGAGGCCTGGGAACGATGGGATTCTGGGAGTACCAGTATGATGCCAAGCTCGTGGAGTTGGATGGAATAAGGGGGCAGCCGGGAGATACCCTAATCCATGTGGACAAGGGTCCCGTATGGGCGGAATGGGAGGACGAATGCCTTCCATACGAGCAAACGAGTACCCTGTCTGTCTGGGAAACTATGGAAGAGGGGACGACGCATTCTGAATGGTGTATTTTGCCCGCAAAACATTTTGTTAACTGGGGAATTTTCCAACCAACTCGTAGTCAGATAGTAGATTTCAGCGGGGTGAACGGTCATGCCGACACACAAACGTCTAGGAATATTGGGGCGAATGAAATCATCTACCAAGGAGAAGATGATGGCAGTCCGATTTCAATTTCTGAGTCTATCCAGTTCGAGGTCGAGGATCTTGGCATATCCAAGGTTCAAACTGACATAGGTTGCAACTTCAGAACTACAGTAAGAAATGCTGGTGAGCACTCTCAGAGCCTGACTCTAACAGATGATTCGGGGCAGGAACTTTGGTCCAACTCCGGCTCCACCTGCGAGTCAGGAACAATGTACCTCGATTCTGGAAGATCATACACGATTTCCTTCACTACCCTGTCCGAGCAGGTTAATGACTCGGTCACAATGATTTCAGACTTCTCAGCAGTTTCCTACCAGCCTCTACTGCTCAACGATGATGGGACTGCACTAATCAGATCAGAAGTCAGTCTCAGCGATGAGGAACTGGCATCCATGTCTGTCGCAAATCCCACCTACAAGAAGAATCCCAAGAGTCTTGATGCCAAGCTGATCTACTCGATGTTCATACCATGCCTAGGAGTAGGGGCTCTTGTTTTCATGCTCCTCAGGAGCATGGCACGAGGATATGAATGGGAGATGAATAAGTGCTATGGATGCGATTTGTGCGATGATGCCTGCCCTGTGAGGTTATTCAACGCTGGAGATAAACTGAACATAATCTACAACACCTGGAACAATGAAGACGACGGAGTCCCACTTTACTCGTGTCTAACCTGCACCGCCTGTACAAATGCCTGTCCACAATTAGTCGACTACGACTCATATATTGACATCAGAAGGAACCTTGTCGTAGGCGGCCCTCCTGCTACGGAAATCCCTCACACAGTGCTGCAAGCAGTACTAGCTGCTGAAGCAGAAGAAGACGCGGATGACTCATTCATCCCTGTAGAGGAGTACCCATTAGACTCTAGCATAGGTTACTATCCGGGATGTGTAGACTACATTGACCAGGAGATGGTCTTCAGTCACGTGAACAAGGGCACTATGGATCTCGGAGATGCCACAACTTCCGCATTCACGATTTTCGAGGAGATGGGCGAGGATGTGACATACCTAGGTCGCGACTTCCTGAAGTGCTGCGGACATGACCAGAAATGGCAGGGGATGAGTGAGGTCTTCGAGAAGTTGAAGGCTTACAATCAAAAGAAGCTCGGAGAGAGTGGGATAGAGACTCTAGTAACTTCTTGTGCTGAGTGTTTCAGAACCTTCGCTTTGGACTATGAGTTAGATGACATGAAGGTAATGCACACCACAGAATTCCTTGTCGAGAAGGGTTTCGACATGGACTTGAAGTCAAACGATGAAGTCACCGTAACTTACCACGATCCATGCAGGCTGGGTAGGCAGATGAATATCTACGACGAGCCCCGGGACTTGGTAGGTTCTGTAGACGGGGTGAATCTAGTGGAAATGGAACATACCGGAGAAGACGCTCTCTGTTGTGGAGTCTCCAGCATGATGTCATGTAATGAGAACAGCAGGGCACTAAGAGTACAGAGATTCGATGAAGTAAGGGAAACAGGGGCAGACATCATGCTGACATCTTGTCCGAAGTGTGTTGCTCATTTCGAGTGTCTAAAGTTCGAGGGAGATCCAAGACATGACTTCGAGATTCTAGATGTTGTAAGCTTCCTGGCTAGGCAGATAGAAGAGTCCAGGGGATAGAGCATGACCAAGATCGGTGACGTCCTGAAGAGGAGGACTGCTGAGCAGTCCAGAATTAGGAAGCAACTGAATTCAATGAGAGCAGAAGAGGAGGCCCTCCTGAAGGGGGGGGGATGACGCGGTTGCTTGGGTAAAGGAAGAGATGTGCATAGGATGTGATCAGTGCACGATAGTTTGTGATGACGATGCCATAGAGTTGTACGATACACCGCTGGCCAGCCCAATTATGGAAATTGATGTAAATAGAAAGGCGAGAGTCCTCAGGGAACCCTGCACTGGATGCAAGCTTTGCGTACTTGCTTGCCCCACTGATGCGATAATAATGATTGACAGGTGATTGCATGGGGAAGGATGATCCAGTCAGGTTCGGGGCAGAGTTTGGCCCTCACAGAACAAAGAGGGCGAGTGGGGTTTCATTGTCTACATTCAAGACCCTTGTGTGGGTTTCTAATCTTGGTGGCCTATTCCTATTCGCAATTGGAATGGAGTTGATGATAAGAGGGTCATTCTGGTTCGGAATCACTTGTATAGTGATTGGAGTTGCCATCGCACTCTTCCCTTCGAACTATGAGATAGTAGGGATGGAGGAAATGGATGAAGGATGGTTGGCGGGGGAAGAAGAATAAATGGCAGGGACACCATTCCAGAATAGAGTCTGGAGTGAAATCAAAAATATCCCCGCGGGTCAAACCAGGACATACAAAGAAATCGCAGTTTTAATCGGAAATCCTGGATCATCAAGAGCTGTGGCCAATGCTTGTGCAGCCAACCCAAATCCAATCACAGTACCGTGTCATAGAGTAATTCGTTCTGATGGTAGGCACGGAGGATACAGTGGACCCGGGGGATCTTCTAGGAAGAGTGCACTAATTTCATCGGAAAGAGAAATTACATCTAGAAATACTTGATGAATACGGCGAAAGAAGCTATAGAAGCTATTGCCCAAATAAACATGTACGTACTCTGTTTCAGAGGAGATTCCCATAAATCTGAATCTTGTTCACTCATATTATGACCTCGGGATTTGAAATTAGAATGTAAACATGACGGGAGTAAAATCACAGCCATGGCAATAGTAGAACTAAGCCGCAGAGAGGGAAAAGAACCATTGTCGCATTGTCGTCAATTGCCTTCGTTGAGGGCAACTCACCGAGGACGGTCAAAGGGGCTAGCAAGATTGCTACAATTAAATCAGTACCAATCCAGAAATGACAACCAAGCCACACGCAGTAAGAAACAATTAGTCCAGAGATTATCGCCAATCTAAGGTCTCTCATCTTCCTCTTTACCTCGCCCATTGTGGGGTCGACTAGAGTCATACCTAGGATAATTGGGGCCCCATACAGCCCCGCCTCCATTCCGTCTCCTTCTCCCTCAGGAGAAATTAGCAAGGCCAATGCTACTGCAAGAGCCCCCCATGCTAGCGCGGAAATCTGCCTGGACTCGTATTCTCTCTGGCCCACAATAACAATTCCTGTTCTAAGCCGTACAGCCTCAATAACAAGAATCAGAATACAAAATAAGCTAACGAACTCCCTCATCTCTAGAGCGAAAAATGAGGAAATGTCTGATCCGTGGACATAGTATAGATAGGGTATACAAGCCATTGAGATGTGTGTAAGCCTTCTGAAAGCATGACCTCCAAACCCCCCTATTGAATGGTTTACGTGATCTACGAATAAGTCATTTTCATCTGATGACACTTACAAACCACCTTCTCTAATGGATGAAACCAATATTTCGATGGCCTCTCTAACGGTTATAGAACCGTCACATAGTTCGGAGGCGATATTATCTATTTCGGGATGGGAAACTAGAATCGAATCCCATTCAGAGATTAATCTCTCCATCATCATCATCTTTCCTCGTGTTTTCTGAGGTTCGCAATTCTCAATGATCTCTACTAGTTCATGAATACCATGTCCTTCTTTTGCAGAAACTAGGACAACATCGCGATTGTCATCGCTAGCGAGACTTAGTGAGGAGCGTATATGCTGTGCCGCTGAAGATGCACCTGGCAAATCTGATTTGTTAACGGCAATTACATCAGCCAACTCAAGAATCCCTGCTTTCTCTGCTTGGATGATGTCCCCCCTATCCGGACCGTCAACAAGAAGTAGTCTATCTACCAAGGCAGCTATTCTGAATTCAGACTGTCCAGTTCCAACAGTCTCAACAATTATTCGAGTCCATCCGCATTCAGAGAGTACACCACATATCGGCCAAAGGATAGGAGAAATGGCACCTGGAGTCTTGCCAGATGGTATAGACCGCACAAACACGTTCTCTCTCAGATCGTCTCCCTCCATTCTGATTCTATCAGCAAGCAAAGAGCCACCGGATAACGGAGATGTGGGATCTAGGGCAAGTACGGCGATACGTTCACCTAAAGATGCCCATTTCCTGACCATCTGTCCGATAAGAGTTGATTTTCCCGATCCAGGAGGCCCTGTGACTCCGAGAATCCATCCTGTCGCGGAGTTGATACTTGGTGAGTCCCCGGATTCAGAAATTGCAGAAATGAGCATTGATAGGCTTCTTCGATCGCCTAATTTTGCTGATTCCAATAGATCACTTATGTCAGTCATTCCAATTCCACCCCGAATCGTCTCCGACTCCAACTGGATTTCCATTTTGTTTTCGAATCAGAGCCTCATTCAAGAAATCCAAAACATCCGAAGTGGGAGTTCCGGGGCCGAAGACCGCTCGGACGCCCGATCGAAATAGGGCTTCTATATCTCTTTCCGGAATAATCCCTCCCGCGAAAACAATGACACTTCCTAGTCTATTCTCTTTTAGCTGCTCGCAAATCTTTGGTATTAGAGAATCATGTGCTCCAGAGAGCGTAGATAGGCCGAGAACCTCTGCATCTTCGTCGTTTACAATACGTACAATCTCCTCTGGAGACTTTCTGAGACCGGTATAGATGACATCATGGCCCCCATCTCTCAATGCTCTGGAGACGACTTTTGCTCCTCTGTCGTGCCCATCTAGTCCAGGTTTGGCAATCACAATTCGCATGTTTATGTAAGTTGCAAGTGGCAATATGACTTCAAGCAACCGCATATGAAATTCTATTTTCTCAGGAATGCTCATGTGCGGCCTATTCCCATTCCCCCTTGTGAGTGGAAACTCTGACAAGATTGACGAGCTTAGGCGACGGAAGGCGAAGTCTCAATCGGGAGGGGGCCAAAAGAGGGTTTCTGCGCAACACGCTAAAGGGAAGATGACAGCGAGAGAGAGGATCCAGGAATTACTAGATGAGGACTCATTCACTGAAGTTGATGCTTTGGTAGAGCACAGGTGTAGAGACTTTGATATGGATAGGAATGTAATCCCTGGAGATGGAGTAGTTTGTGGTTATGGAACCATTGATGGAAGATTAGTTTACTGCTTTGCTCAAGATTTCACTGTATACGGTGGATCCCTAGGTGAGATGCACGGGCTTAAGATATGCAAGATTCTAGACATGGCACTGAAAACAGGAGCTCCAGTAATTGGTCTGAATGATAGTGGTGGTGCAAGGATTCAGGAAGGGGTCGCCAGTTTGGGTTCCTATGCGGAGATTTTCTTCAGAAATGTCAGATCGAGTGGAGTCATTCCACAGATTTCTGTCATCATGGGCCCATGTGCTGGAGGAGCAGTATATTCGCCTGCGATTACTGATTTCGTTGTAATGGTTGAAGAGACCTCTCACATGTTCATTACTGGTCCAGAAGTTATCAAGACCGTTACGAATGAAGAAGTAGGCTTCGAAGATTTAGGGGGAGCAACCACACATGCAACAAAATCAGGAGTAACTCACTTCACCGCAAAGGATGATCATGTAGCATTGGACATAGTTAGGGAGCTGGTTTCACTAATTCCATCCAACAACCTAGACATTGCCCCTTCGATTGAGACTAGTGACCCTCTGGAGAGAAGTTGTGATTCTCTGGACTCTCTTGTACCCGAAGATCCCAGTCGACCCTACGACATGGGTGAGGTAATTCAGGAGGTTCTAGACTTGGATAGTTTTCTAGAAATTCAGGATGGTTTTGCTCCGAATATAATTATTGGACTAGGTAGGCTTGGGGGGCAGTCGATCGGAGTAGTGGCAAACCAACCAATGCATTTAGCAGGTTGTTTAGATATCGATGCCTCAGTTAAAGCAGCAAGATTTGTGCGCTTTTGTGACGCATTCAACATCCCACTGTTGACTTTTGTTGACGTTCCCGGTTTTCTACCAGGTGCTAGCCAGGAGTGGGGTGGCATAATCAGGCACGGTGCCAAACTACTCTACGCCTTTGCAGAGGCAACAGTTCCAAAGATGACAGTTATCACAAGGAAGGCGTATGGTGGTGCCTATGATGTGATGTCATCGAAGCACATTAGAGGGGATTACAACATTGCTTGGCCGACTGCTGAACTCGCAGTGATGGGTGCAAAGGGGGCCGTGCAAATCATCCATAGGAGGAGAATAGATAGTTCGAAAAATCCCGAGCAGGAGAGACAGAGGCTAGTTGACGATTACGAGGAGTCATTTGCAAACCCATACAAGGCTGCTGCATTGGGTTATCTTGACGATGTTATCGTACCTTCTGAAACTAGGTCTGCCCTAGTAAAGGCATTAGGCGCAATTCTGGAGAAAGAAGAGCCTAGGCCCGAGAAGAAGCATGGAAATATCCCGTTGTGATATCATGAGTGTTGGGGAATTAGAGCCTGAGGAAATAGTCGCAGTTATCTCAGCAGTACTATTGAGCGGGGAATTGGGGGAGGCAATTGCACCTTCTAAGGGGAGAGAACCTGGAAGTAACTGGTCGGTTTCGCATAGAATGATGGCTTCGGGAAACTCCTCATTGCTAAACTCCAAATCAAGTAGGAGCTCTAAGAGGTGAGTAGTTTGTCTGAGAAGAAGAAAGTAACTGTTAATGGAGTAGAGTACGAAGTGGAGATTCGATTCGATGATGGGAAATGGGAGGTTTCCATAGATGGAAATTTGTACGAAGTCGAGATAGATCAAGGGTCGAGGCGAGGCCGGCGGAAGGAGCGAGATTCTAACAGAGGAGGGAGGGCGAGTTCAGGACTTATTTCCTCAGCGATTCCAGGAAAAATAGTGTCATTACTAGTTTCTGAAGGTGATAAAGTAGAGAGCGGTAGTGTAGTAATTGTACTTGAAGCGATGAAGATGCAAAACGAAATTAAGGCAGGTATTGATGGAAAGGTTGAGAAAATCATGTGCAAACCGGGGGAGAGAATTGAGGCGAATGTTCCTCTGATGGAAATTGTGGATAGCAAAAAAGAGGGTGAATGATGGCTACTTGCGATTTCGATGATTGCTCGTCCAAAGCAACACTTGTTAGCAGGCTTTCTCCAAATGGATATCTTGTCTCAAGTGGAAAGAAGGCATATTCTTTCAGAGAGGCATACGAACGATTCAACTATTGCAGAGACTGCCATGATAATCTAATGAAAGAAGCCTGGAACAGAGTGAGGAGTTCTGGTTCAAAAAATGAGGATCACGTTGCCCCGACTGCGGTTTAGAGCGGCATATTCATCGAACACCTCGCTCATCGGGATTCATGAGGAGTTACGTAAGTCACCTAGAATGTGCATATTCGGGAGAGAGGTTTGATCGTGGAATCGTCCACACAATATCCACAATAGGGAAGCCGATAGTCGTAAAATATGATTTGGAGAGACTATCTAAGGAGATCACTAGAAGTTCTATCGAAGATTCGAAAAAACCTGGATTCTGGAGGTATTCGCCTCTTCTACCTGTAACATTGGAGGAGAATATGGTTTCTCTCGGAGAGGTAATTACTCCTTTGATCAGACTTGAAAATCTCTCTACTATTTTAGGATTCGAGGCTGAATCAGTTTTCATCAAAGATGAGTCGAGGCTACCTACTGGGTCATTCAAGGCTAGAGGACTTGGTATGGCAGTCTCAATGGCCAAAGAACTAGGAATTAGGCATCTTTCAATTCCAACCAATGGAAATGCGGGATCTGCCTTGGCAGCATACGCATCCAGAGCAGGTATACGTTGCACAGTTCTTTGTCCGGACAATACTCCAGAAATCAACATAAGGGAGACACAGATTCAAGGTGCTTCTACCCATATTGTTAATGGTTTAATCGGCGAGTGTGGAAGTATAATTTCAGATGGAATGGAAGAGATAGACTGGTTCGCAGTCTCGACTCTGAAAGAGCCTTACAGAATCGAAGGCAAGAAAACCATGGGTCTTGAGCTTGCTGAGCAGATGGATTGGAATCTTCCGGATGTAATATTCTACCCCACGGGAGGGGGAACTGGAATTATTGGAATGTGGAAGTGCTTTCACGAGCTGAAAGAGCTCGGGTGGATCGACTGTAAATTGCCCAAGATGATATCAGTACAGTCGACAGGATGCGCGCCAATAGTCAAGGCATGGGAAGAGGGTAGTGAATTCGCAGAATTCTGGGAAAATGCGGAGACGATCTCTTCTGGCATCAGAGTACCGTCGGCTCTCGGTGACTTCCTGATCTTGGACGCTGTAAGATCATCAGGAGGATTAGCGATGGCAGTATCTGACGAGGAGACTTTGGAAATACAGGAGCGAGTTGGAAAGAAGGAGGGATTGCTCCTATGCCCAGAGGGTGCTGCAGTAATAGCCGCATACCGAGAATGTATCAAGACTGGCTCAGTCTCAACGAATGATTCTGTAGTCCTTTTCAATACGGCGACGGGTCTGAAATACCCAATGCCAGAGGTTGTTTCTTCAATTGATAAGAATAATGTTGATTACTCTATATTCTCTAAATGAGCCCCAGTGCATCCTCTATCCGATTTAATTCCGGACCGGTTGAGCCTGAGCCTACTAACGCGTGTGTATCGCTAGCACAGCATCCAGCGCCAACGAACGGGGAGCCGAAAGTCACAGTTCCGACCATAACGGGGGCCTGCATTGCTTGCTCTATCGCCTCTGCTTCTGCACTCTTAACGTCAGGATGGATCAGGACTCCGTTGTTGTTTGCCACCATCATACTTCCAACAGTTCCATGACCTGCAACCTGAGAGCGAATTGCTGTCACGGATAACACGTCTGAAATCATCTCCGCTCCAGCAACCGGTATTGTCGGACTTACTATGGCCCCTTTGTCATTACATTCGATTAGATTCCCAGCAGCATTGACTCCGCTCTCCAGAATTACCACATCTCCGAAGCTGGATAATTCGTCCAAGTCATCCTGTGTTGCAATATCTGCCACTGCCACTCCCTTCTTATTTCCGCGAATCAGACTCCCCAGGAGGGCGGATCCGCCGATTGTAATCCTATGGGATTCCATATCAAATGATGACTCAATCTCGTTTGCTATCTCTTCTTCCAACGTACTGGGCATGAATAGAACATCCCCGACGACACTTAGGTAAACTCCAACTTGAGAGTGTCCGAGTATATCACCGGTGGAAATTGGCATCTTGACACCTGAATTGACTACGTCTATCGTTAAAATTTTGTTGCGGGGAGGTGAAGGAGAGTGGCACAGCGACGGCCTTTCCCGTGGGCTTTCGCACCACAGTACCGGAACCGACGCAGGAGGGCTTGACTTCCGGGTTCGATATGGGACCGGGTAGGACCCCTCCGCTATGGCCGTGCACAACTCTTCCTTCGAATGTGAATTGATATGCTCTTTTGGACAGAGACTCACATGTAGTGTGTATCTCGAAATTTAGATGCTCGGGGGGTTAGTGCAGCTGGGCTGAATACCTCGGCGAACCTCGGTACTTACACCCGCTGTCTATCAAACTCGTCTTCTACGAGTCCCCTGAGATGCGTCGTCTTTCGGATGACTTCGAGCTTAGATGCTTTCAGCTCTTATCCACATAGGGCGTGGCTACCCAGCATTGCCCTGCCGGACAACTGGTAAACTAGTGGCCCCGAGCCCTCGTTCCTCTCGTACTAAAGGGCCCTTCCGATCACGCATCAATACGCCTCAACCACAAAGCAACAAACCTGTCTCACGACGGTCTAAACCCATCTCACGATCCCCTTTAATGGGCGAACAACCCCACCCTTCCCAGCTGCTGCACCAGGAGGTTGGGAAGAGACGACATCGAAGTAGCAAGCCACCAGGTCGATATGTGCTCTTGCTGGTGACAACTCAATTATCCCCGAGGTAACTTTTCTGTTATCAATGACCCCCAGAAATGAGGTACATTGGTTCGATAGGCCCTGCTTTCGCATCGTCGATCGTTATTTTGCCGATCCACGTCAAGCCAGCTTTTACCCTTACATTTCACGGTGGAGACTGAACCACCTAAGCTGACCTTTGGGCACGCTTGTTATTTTTTCGAGCGCGTGGCGCCCCACCCAAACTGCCCACCAAGCGGTGTTCTCATGAAGAGTTAGTACAGTTACACACTAAGGACGGTGTCTCTATGGATGACTACTCTCGGAACTGGCGTCCCGAGGATCAGCGTCTCCCGTCTACTCAGCACGTAATGTGCGACTGCACAACGCCAGGCTGCAGTAAAGCTCTACGGGGTCTTCGCTTGCAGGTTGAGGTTACTGGACTGTGCGCCAGTAATGTCAATTTCGCCGGACGTACCGCGGAGACAGTAGGACTCTCGTTGTGCCATTCATGCAAGTCGCCAATTAAGCGACAAGGTATTACGCTACCTTAAGAGGGTCATAGTTACCCCCGCTGTTTACCGGTCCTTCGTCAGGTTGTAACCCGATTTCAGATACCAGCACTGAGCAGGATTCAGCGACTATACACAACCTTTCGATCTAGCAGTCGCCTATGTTTTTATTAAACAGTCGGAGTCCTCTGGTCACTGCGACCAGCTTATCTCTAAGCTGGCACTCCTTCTCCCGAAGTTACAGAGCGATTTTGCCGAGTTCCTTCGCGGTACTTTGCCCGTCACACCTTAGGCTACTCACCTTGGGTACCTGTGTCAGTTCTAGGTACGGTCACCTCTACGGCTTTTCATGGGACCCAGGCATCATTCGTCTTTTGCTCACGCCTTCCCAATCTTCTCACCATGACGGTTCTCAGATCGGTTATCGAACGCTTCGACATCCCATGACAGGAATGCACGAACTAGCCCGAGCCGTCACCATATATTGTAGAGGGGCATACGAATATTAACGCATTTCCCATTCGGACATTTCGGTTAAGAATGCCCTTAGGACCGGCTAACCCTCGGCTGAAAAACATTGCCGAGGAACCCTTACCCCTTCGGTGGTGCGGATTCTCACCACACTATGCTGCTACTCTTCCCTGGATTCTCATATGTACACGGTCCACGAGACCTTACGACCTCGCTTCTACCCGAGCACATCGCCGCGCTACCCCATCTCCTTTCGGAGGGTCAGCGTATCGGTATTCAGTTTGAGCCCCGTCCATTTTACGGGCCCGCAAGCTTGACCAGTGATCTGTTACGAACTCTTTCAAGGATGGCTGCTTCTAAGCCCACCTTCTGGTTGTCTTCGGCCACGGACGCCGTTTGTGATTAACACTTAACTGAAATTTTGGGACCTTAACGCTGAGCTGGTTTATTCACCTTTCGTCACGGTAGCTTACCCACCGTGGCTCACTCCCTGCTTCTACGGCGAACACAACTTCGGAGTTTGACAGCGTGCCGAGGGATTGCTCCCCCTAAACATACAATCAGTGCTCTACATCGCATTCTACCTTCACAGAGATCTACCTACGAGTAGTCTCGCGCGGAACCTGCTATTGCCCATCTCGATTGGACTTTCACCCCTATACCAAACTCATCCGAGCGATTTGCACATCAGCAACGGTTTGATCCTCCACCCAGTTTTCACCGGGCTTCAATCTGGTCAGGCATAGATCGACGGGCTTCAGGTCTCCCACCATTGACTCCGGGCGAGCACACCCAGTCCCTCGCCTTGCGGCTGCGGACTATTCGGTTTCCCTACGGCTACGCAGATCTACTGCTTAACCTCGCCAATGATCAGAACTCCCAGGGGCATTTTTCGAAACGCACGAATAGACGCTGCTCATATCTTCGCTTTCACGCCTATTCAGCTTGTTCCCAATTGGTTTCAGGTTCTTTTCACATCCCGCTAAGGATACTTTTCAGCTTTCGCTCACGCTACTTGTCAACTATCGGTCTCGAGTAGTATTTAGGATTGGAAGTCTCTGCCTCCCACATTCACGCGCGATATCCAACGCACGCTACTCAGGATCCACTTCATGGCCATATCCGGTTCGTATACGGGACTTTCACCCTCTATGGTGCGCCGTTCCAGGACGACTTCTACTTCACGGACTTAGGCAACAAGTGTCCATACTCCACATCTCTCCAAGGTTTCCCAAGGAGATTCGGTTTGTCCTATTCCGTTTTCATTCGCCACTACTCACGGAATTTCTATTGATTTCTTTTCCTCCCCCTACTGAGATGCTTCAGTTCGGGGGGTTCCCCTTCCTACGTAAAATACGAGGAATGACTGTTGTCAGGAGGTCCAATTCGGCAATTCGCGGATCAAAGAGATTCATGCCTCTCCCCGCGACTTATCGCAGCTTGTCACGACCTTCGTCGGCTCTCGAGCCGAGCCATCCCCCAATTGGGTTGTAGCATCATTATTTCTTATTGTACTCACTAATGTGAGGCCTCTGGTGTCCAGGCATATCAATTCTGGTTTCTCGGGCCACTACGTCTCCCCGCAGGGCGCAGCAGCCTCAACCACTTACCCTGATAGGCAATCTATCAGAGCGCACAAAGCAGGCTTGCGACCAACCTATGGTATTTGAACAAGACGGGAGACTAGCCACATCGGACAAAGCAGAACAACAGTGCAAACTAACGAAATTTTAGAGTTATGGGGCATGATTTATTCCATAAGGTATGCGTATTTCTTCAAGCACATTAGGAGCAAACTCAATGCCATATGGCAAGTCAAATTCTTCGTATCTGATGTCATCTTGATTTTCAGGAGTTTTTTGATTATGGCCGCAAGCGTGACATATTCCGATTTGAAGCAGTTCCATCCCACAAACATCGCATGTAGTGGTTATTCGATCTCCCATCTACTCACTCCAACTCATAATCAATCTTCGACTCTCTTGGCGGTGGTCCGTATATCATTGGAGTGAGGGATAAAGATGCCAACATCATCGCTCCAATGATAGTTGCCGGAATGAGTCCATTATCCCATTGAATTGCGTACCTGACAACGCAGTAAACAGTCGCCAGTGCTACACTCAGAAGCATTATTGGATAACCAGTTTTGAAGAATCTATTGAAAGATATGTCATGACCAGATTCCTCCGCGAGTCCAGCAGCAACAACGTTTGCAGAAGCCCCGATTATGGTACCGTTTCCACCCAAGCAGGCTCCTAGTGCCAATGCCCATGCAAGAGGCCCCAGTTGCAATCCTAATTCTGGATCTTCTGCTAGCTTAATTACCACAGGAACCATAGTAGCCGTATACGGTATGTTATCAATAAAAGCAGAAGCTATAGCGGACACCCATAGTAGCAGAAGTACAGAAATCATCAGTCTATTTTCCTCTGAGGCTCCCTTTATCGTATCTGAAATTCCATCTGCTATAGTGTCAATCATCCCCATGTTCTCAAGACCGTGGATCATGATAAATAATCCAGCAAAGAAAATTATTGTTGTCCATTCGACTCCATCTAATTGTTCCTCTACATGGTGCGGCGAGGTTACCAGAAGCATCAGAACTGCACCCCCTAAGGCTATTGTAGCGACTGTAAGTAATGGGTGATGGAATGCGGAGTGCGCGAAGAATGCTATGATGACTAATGCCAAAATCGCACCTGATTTCTTTAGCAATTTTACATCCTTTATCCCATACCTGAGCCTCAGTAGGTCCACGTTCCGATGTTTTTCGCCCGATAGTCCATCGGATTCCAACTTAGATAGCAACCAGAAGGAAGGAGCCATCGCGATTACCACGGCTGGTCCAACATGGATGATGAAATCAAGGAACGTAATGCCCTGATCTGCTAAGCCGGTTCCAGATAGGGCCTGTGTAGATAGTTGGGCGCCGATTATGATGTTTGGAGGATCTCCGATTTGTGTTGCTGCTCCCCCGATGTTCGAAAACATTACTTCTGCGATAATGAGTGGCACGGGTTCTAAGTCCAGGACCTTGGCAATCTGTATGGTAACCGGAACGATTAGCAAAATTGTCGTTACGTTGTCTAGGAAGGCGGAAAATACGGCCGTTATCGTACACAATATGACCGAAAGCCGCCATATGGAACCTCCACTAAGAGCATAAGCTTGCACGGCGGCCCACTCGAAAACCCCTGTTTTTCCCAGAATGTCGACTATTACCATCATACCGATCAATAATCCTATTGTTTCCTCATCGATCCAGGTAACAATGGTCCCAAGGTCGGGCCCATCACCCACGACGTGTAGGGTTACAACAGCCGCTATCCCCCCTAGTGCTGCAGCAAGGGCTCTGTGGACTACCTCGAAAATAATCAGTGTATAGACCGCGATTAGAATGGCGAAAGATGCAGGCACTGCCCAGCTGGGCATCTCTGGCGGCTCCCATATTCCAGAGCTGGAGGATGCAGCCATTACAGACGGTAAGAAAATGATTAGTAACATTATGGCGTAGGTCGCAGAAGTAATCCGACTTCTTGCTATACTGAAGATGTTCATTGTATGCCCCTCTGATATCGAGAATATGAACGCTACTGGCCACTGGCCTTACAAAAGACTGCAACATTGCCTCTTTGAAATATCACAGAAGAGTTAGATTCATCCGCTATCCTGGTGAAAATCTGGTTTCTATCCCCCTTATTCGGTGCCATTCCTTTGTTTATCTTGAGCTTGACAACGATCCTTTTTTCCAGTTGGTTCTCTAATTCAGAAATCAAACTGGAATTAACTCCATCTTTTCCGATTCTAATGGAGACTCGCAACGACTCGCTTTTGGCCAATTTAAGCATATTTGACAGTGGTCGTTTCTTCATTGTTTATCACCATTAATACTCAGAATCTCGCGATTCACTCGCCCACACCTAAGGCATGTTCTGAAAATAACTTTTGATGTCACTCTAATCCTAGATGTTTGTCCAGGCAATAGAGATTTCTTACAAGACCGGCAAATCATTTTTTTTACGCCGCGGCTTGGTCTTTTTCCATGTTTCTTTCCGATAGCCAGAATGTGCTTAGCGGCTGTATCGGAGGTTTGCGAATCGTTAGGTAGAGATCGTTCGAATATTGTCTCTAGGAAATCCACGGATTCCTTCGCTTGTTCATTTTTATTGGTCCTTGTTCTTCGACTCCGTCTGGCCATTTTTTCGACCTCAAAGATAAGTCAATATCTTGGAAATGGATCGTGCGACTTCTTCAATGGATCCAGTCCCTTCTACTGCGTGTAGTATTCCTTTTTCCATGTACCAATCGCCAAGTGGCTTTGTTTGTTCGTGGTAGGATGATAGCCGCATCCTCACTGTTTCCTCGTTATCGTCCTTCCTCTGGACAAGACGGTGTGCGATTTCAGTAGGAGGGGGTTTGAAAGTGATATGATAGATTTCACCGTTTTCAGGGTCCATCCTCCTGCCTACAATCCTGTTTACTATATCTTCATCTGGAACCTCTATGGAGATGACTGTCGATACCTCAGTAATCGATTCAAGGGCCTCTGCTTGAGGGATTGTCCTCGGAAACCCATCGAATAAGACCCCATTGCTGGCGTCAGATTCATACATTCTGTCTTTAATCAGTCCAATAATCACATTATCTGGTACTAGTTGTCCTGCCTCCATATATTTCTTAGCCTCTAAACCTAGTTCCGTCTCCTTGGATAGGGCCAATCTAAGCATATCCCCGGTTGAAACCTGAGGCTTGCCAGTCAATTGTACGATCTTATCTGCCTGAGTCCCCTTGCCCGCTCCGGGAGGTCCAAACAGTACTATTGAGCCTGTCATGAATTTACGGCGCGAGAAGTCACAGAAAAATGAACCGGCTCAGGGACCGTTCTGTTCCCACCAAAGATGCCCATATGCTGCCCATTGCTCCATTGACCACCCATCTGGAAGTCCGGTGATTGGTAGCGGCATCGCTCCTTCGGGAACTTGGTGAGTAGGGAGAGTGGGGACAGTTGCCTGAAGCGTTTCATTGATCTCTGACTCCGAGACCCCCCCGGTAACAACGTCCCCTGTTGTGTAGGTATCTAGAGCAGCCGCTCTTCTTTCTTCCTTTGTCCCTGCCTGGAGGGCTGATCCTCGAGGAATCAGTTCTTCATCCGAATCAACTGGGGAGAATTCCTGTCTGGCCCTAATCCCAAGTGAGATTAGTGCACCCAATACAACTACGAACAGTACTGCTAGAGTCCAAGCTGGGAGGCCTAAAGTTTCGAACAATCCTGATATGCCCCCTTGATTGGAGGATTTGGATTTGCTGACATCAAAAACAAAGGACGAGTTAGTCAGAGTTGCCGTGCTGTCCTGAGATGTTGAGTTGGCGTAGAATCGCAATTGAGTGAGTCCGTCCTCTGCCGATTTTCTAGGGGTTATTGAGACTGTAATTTCGTAATGATTCCCTGGTTCTAATTCCTCTGCTGGCCATTGGTATTTTACGGTCCAACCATCGATTTCTTCATGATTGATTAATATCGGGGATTCGGTGTTACCCTTGTTTTGCACTACCAATACCAGAGTTGTTTCCTCCCCCTCGGCAATTCCCTGAATGCTGGGGGTCTCAGATTGAGCTTCCAGCCAAACTGAGGGTAGGACTGTTACATCCAAATCTAATGTGACTGTTTCAGTGGAGAGGCTGGGCGATGTGGACTGTATTATCACTGGAACCTTATTCGATAGAGTTCCTGGGGGGGGTTCCGCTAGGTAACTGTAGAGCGATATTGACTACAGAGTCCCGATTCATGTCCATGGAGAAAGTGCTTCCTGTCAGGAAGCCTCCGGACCAACCCTCAGGAAGAGTGCCTAGTGTGAGTTCAATCAACAGTGGTACGTTTCCAGAATTGTGCAAGAAAATATTGGCATTCCCATCCCTACCCAAAGAGATTGAGAATCCTTCTTCAGCCTGTACGTCCAGAGTTGTGATTTCTTTAACTTCTAGGACCGTCGCATTAGTGACGATATTGTCGTCTAAAGTAGTCTTGATAGTCACGGTGTTTCTGTCACCTTTTACTGAAGCTAGGGGAACAATAGTCCTGATAATTATTCTAGATTCTGAACCGGGATCGATATCTGTTTGTATTGTTGTGTCCTCTCCCAATGGAGGATCTTCGTCGTATAGATAAACCTGTATTGGCCAAGTATTGCTAGATGATAATGCCCTTACGTCGAAATTTAGTGGAATATTTCCCCTGTTGGAAATTGTCAGTATTGTAGAAATTGTGTCTCCATTTTGTACTGCACGAGATTCAGTTATGGCTACGGGTCCTAATTCGTTTCCTTCAATATCTGAAATCTGGGTTGAGAATGCCCTGCTCTCTAGAACCTCGACTGTGGCTGTCTCCGTAGTTTGCAGATTTGGATCATTAACCGAAGTTGTGATGCAGGTTACTAGATTTGTATCTCCTGCGAGGATACCAGAAGAGGCTGGCGGGACCTTTACGCGAATAGGGACAGGAACGAATTGGAGCCTGCTGAGCGGACCAATTGTTACTTCGGGAACTTGGCTGCTTCCTACGTGAACAATCCATCTATCTTCTGTTTCACAGGAAATTCCGTATTCAGTGGGGCCATTTCCTATGTTCCTAACTGATAGTGTAAAAAGCGCGAATTCGTTTGGTTCGGCCCCTAGATCTTCTGTCCCAGCAGGAACAGTGAAGAGTCCCTCAACCCGGTCTATATCGACAGAAAGTCGAACAGAATGCGAAATTGTTGGTGCCATCTTGTCGTATAGAATCAGGTCAGTCACGAAATGTCCGGGGAGTGCGAATCTACTCTCCACGTCAGCATCTTCGTCTGTTAAATTAAGAGAAATTAGGACTCTGTCTCCAGACTCTCCCGATGGAGACAGAACCCATGGTCCTGAATCGCTAAGGGTCTCGGACCACTCATCCTGAGGAGACGACATGATTCCTGAATCTCCTATTTCCTGGACTGCAGAAATCGAAAGTTCCACGGTGGTTTCCGAAGTTCCTTCGTTAACTAACTCCAACTGGAAGTTTGCCCAGCTCTCAGTGCTGGGGTTGATGTCCCTATTCCTAGCAGACTGAGACTCGACGAAATCAGTAGGATAAGACCCATCTGCCATTAGGGGTATGATTCTTACACCAATCTCTGTAACGTTGAATTCTAGATCGAAGATGTTGTTATTCGTCCCGATGGTCTCGTCGTTCAATTCATCAACTTGAGAAAGGTAATCTAGGGTTAGTCTGACCAAGTGAGTCCCGGTCGACTGGAATGAGTGGTAAATAGAGAATGTCTCTATCTGCCCCCCCGGTAATGAGGGCATTGAGTATGTCCCTATTTCGTTTCCATCGGTCACATCTTCAAGAGATATTGAGTACTGTCCAGTTGGAGCTGCAGCCTGATTTATCCAGGAAAGTTGCAGGGAAATTGTGTCCCCCTTTAGAGGACTGGTTTCTGAACTGAAGATGGAATTGGGAACTACTGTTAAGTCGGCCTCTTGCAATTCGATTGCGTTGGAAGAAACAACCAGTGAGAAGTCTTGGGAGAATCCGCCTGAATGCCCTATCTTGACTGTCCAAATTCCTGATTCAGTAGACGCGATTCTGACCCTCTCTAGATTGTTCAAAATGTCGATTTTGCCAGTTGACTGACTAAAACCATTTGCGAAGTCGTTACCGTTGAACTGCTCTCCCGAAGGCGAGGTTACGACTAAGTCTAGATCGTTTACTAGCCGACTTGTATTCTGGTCTGCTGATGCGGACCCTTCCCTGTCGTTCCAAGACAGAGTGGCATCAAGTGCGTTATTCCCGGAAACTTCGAAGGTATAGATGAAACTATGGCCGGGTAAGAGATTTCTATCCTGATCCAAAAATAGCGTTTGATTTATCCCGTTGCTTTGGGGGAAAATACTGTTTGAGATGTTTAGTTGCCCCCAACCCTCTTGCGGGTTTGGGACATCTAATTCTCCAATATCTTCGGCACCGTTTACGAGTATTGCTCTAATCAAATCAGAGTTTGGGGACGTCATTCCGACTTCCTCTCTCAGGAACTGTCGAACCATTGCTGAAGCACCCGCCACCACCGGAGTAGCCATAGAAGACCCACTTAGGGTCATGTAGAGTGGAGTTGTTCCATCGGTATGCAACGACTCTGAGCAACTACCTCCTGTAGTTAGGTCGGCCTCTTGTGCTCTAGCAGAGCAGATCATAACACCTGGTGCAACCAATTCGGGCTTTATTCGGCCATCGGAAGTAGGTCCTGATGATGATTCGTCAGAGACCTGTCCTACGGGTTCAGAACCGAATGCTCCTGTTGTGGAAGCACCAACAGTGAGGGAATTCTTTGCCGTGCTCGGAGATGCGACACCCGAGTTTGACATATCTCCCGATGAGAAGATAACTAACATCTCTGGATAGTCGTTCGCGAATAAATCAATTGATCTGGAATCGGAAGTGTACTCGCCGACCAGGTTCTCGCTACCCCAACTGTTTGTGTGGATATTTGCATCGTTCAGAAAGGAGTGTTCGAACATATCGTACAGAGAACCCCACCGTGCGAGTATTCCAGAACTATCCACTTCTAACTGGTAGAAATGAAATGTAGACTCGGGGACAATGCCCGTAGAATTTGAGTCTCCCGACCCGTCCCCCAGAAGAGTGGCGGTAACATGGGTGCCGTGGCCAGTGTTTGAGTCAGCACCAGAGCTGTCTGGACCAAATAGGTTGTAGATCGGATTTCGGAGACGATTTCCGAAGTCACCGTGATCTACGTCAAGGCCCGTATCTGAAATTCCTATGACTTCTCCCTCTCCACGTAAATCTAATTCAGATAGTGATCTTGCATAGTCTACTCCTGAGATTATGCTAGCATTTGAATTGTGTATTGCAAGGACCGGACCCATCTCCACCCTTAGAACGCGGAAATCTGTAGCAAGAGAGGAGATTAGAGATGTTTTAGCGGATTTTACCTTGCACAGATATTTGTCGCAGTGAGACTGCGCATGTAATTCTCCCGTTTTCTCGAAAAGTTCCCTTTCAAGATTTGATAGATCTTCGGGAGAGTTAGAGGGAGAAGGAGTGATGTCGAGATCGATTAGGGCCCCATCCAGATCCATTAACGGGTACAGTGTCTTAGAAATCTTCCACGTCGTTGGAAACTGGCCGACCCACCTAACTTGATTCAATTCTTGGATGGTATTGATTTGCTCGCCTATTCTCGATGATGCAATGCTAATGACGACGGAATCATCAGGAAAATGATCAATAATTTGTATTCCTAGGAAATTTAACGAGTCCTCCAGTTCCTGTAGGTCGGAGCTATGGGACTGAACAATGAATAGTCTTCCATCATTGAATTCGGAGAGGCCTATCTTTTCCCATGGTCCTGCTGGGGTAGATTCAGTCAGAGGATCGAATTGTCCGAATGGTGAGTGGATTAATCCTGAAGACTCACTAATTGGATGATTGCCAATTGATGGATTATGAAGAACTACCCAATTATTTTCTGTTATGGGTGAGGACATAGATTGTGTCCTTTCTTCATCAATACTTTCCATTGAAATTTTAGAAGAAATTGGTGAAAGTAAAATCAAAGAAACTGCAAAGTAAATTGCTTTTGCAGAAGTCATTCGCTTTTCGGAGGCTAGGGCCTCTTTTGACTATTGACTATTTCCGGGCTGACCAAACATGTCATGTAGAATAGTAAGTACTGATGGCTGAATCGGTCTTTTCGACTGATATCCTCCAGTCTTCTTCGGCACCCATTAGTGCCCTTATGCAATCTATATTCTCCGGGATTACGTCACTCTCTTGGTGTATGGCTTGAAAGTAATATAGCCGGTCTCCCACGAGTTTCACTCCGTCCTCCCAAACGAATATTTCATGCAAGTCTCCCCACTTTCTACCTATATCTCTGGCCATCTCCATCACCTCTGCAGTAGTGGGGATTCTATCATCGGCGCCATTCATGATGATTACCCGGGGAGTGTGCGACCACATTTCGATTATCGACTCTGTAGATAGACCGTGACCCTTTGGTAAATCTGCAATAATACAGTGAACATGCATTATTGTGGTGGGAACTGCGACCGCGAGGCTATTTATCTCAATCTCGGGTTTTACCGTCATGACATCTGGTCCATGATGGCTAGGGACCTTGAGAACGGGTTTGATCGCATTAATCGGGCCCTTGCCGGAGTCTCCTGGATCAGCCGCACGCCTCACCATTGTACACTCAACTTTCAACGAGCCACAGTGCTCGAATAGTGGCACAAGTGTTCTAGATAGGCCAGTAGTATTGCAAGAAACTACTCTTGTTCCTTCGGCGTTCAAATTCTCCTTGTGATTAGCGGACGAAGTGTAAGAGAGACCTGTGAGATCATGTTTTTCTCCTCCTTGGAAAATATATTTTACTCCTGCAGAGAGATATTTCTCGAGATTCTCAGCACCCAATTTACCAGGCGCACAATCTACAACCACATCCGCGATCGAAAGTAAATCGGAAAGCCCCCCAGAGCAACCATAACCCTTTTTCTCGAAGAGGGATATTCTTTCTTTATCGTCGAAGGTGCAGTACAGGGGGAAGCCTTTCTTTATCGCCAGTTCACAACCGAAGCTTGGACCAGTCTTGGTAACTCCAACGACTTCCATGTCATCTTGTGCGTCTACCGCATCTGCTACTCGCTTGCCTATCGTACCGAATCCATTAATTGCCACTTTTATGGTTCCCATTATCTAATCCCCATGTTGTTGCCTATGAAGTTCCTAGTCTGAAGGATGCCTATGAACATAGCGAATTCGGGAAGAGTCAATAATGGGTCGCCTCCTTCTGATTACAGAGTATTACAAAGGGGAGGACCAAAGTGAAGGAGTTGGCAATCAAGAGTATGAAACTCAATAGAGATCTGGATAGATACGTCGAGCAGGCTCTCGAGCAAGGTAGGCCAGTGAAAATTGGATGGGGAAGAGCGGGAGACGAGAGGCCGAAGGATGGAGAGTTTGGTGTACTAACACACTTGCCGGAAGGGGCCAAGGTACTATGTCTGGGGAATCTAGGACCATTAGTAGGAGCTGCAAATAGAGGCGGAACCCTGACTCTTAGAGGAAGTGCTGGTTCAATGTTGGCGTCATTCCATGTCAAAGGAAAGACGGTGGTTGAGAAGGATGTGGGAGATAAAGCTGGATTTGGGATGCAAGGTGGAGAGATAACCATCCAAGGGTCTTCTGGAAGTGAAACAGGTTCAGCCATGAGCGGAGGAGTCATGTTGGTCAGAGGTCATGCTGGAGACTACCTGGGTTCTAGAATGTCTGGAGGATCTGTTATTGTTATGGGTTCAGTAGGGTCAGATCCTGGAACCGGAATGACTGGAGGGAGGATTATTGTCTCGGGGAGCTGCCCTCCCCCACCCGATGGTGTAGAGATGAGATCGATAAAGAAATCAGAAATCAAAGAGTTCGCAAAAAACCTAGAGCCTATGGGACTTGAGCTAAATGAGGACGCATTGGTTCTAGAGCCTAGTGAGGAAATTCATGCTGAAGATAAGCTCCCGGAGTGCTCAATCCTAGAAGGATTTGAGAAGATTTCCTTGCACCCCAATGAAGACTCTCTGGCAGAAAATGCCGTACTGGATCACTATACACTTCTTGTACAGAATGGCTCAGATTCAGAAGGTGCGCTACTTGAAATTCCCTGGTTAATTAGCTGCCAGACTACATTTGGTTCCGAAGAATGGGACGAGGTAGCAGCGCCAGCAATTGTTCGCTCCGAAACTAGGGCAACCGACCTGCTTCTAGTGGGCAAGAAAGAGTTCGCAGATTCAATCGACTTTGTTAGTAATTGCTCTGGACTAATTTTTGATATTACTGATTTTCCTGGCCTTAATGACTCAGAAATTGAGGCTATGGTGATTTCTTTGAGAAGCAGGATGGATAATAATGCAATAATTCTTCTCAGGGGAAGGATTGACAGAATTGAGAGGGTGTTCAGATTAGTGATGGACTTGGAACTGGACGGTGCAGTAGTAATCGGTTCAACCCCCGGTGGTTCAAGACTTGCATCTTCCCTCCCGAAGATTGGCCTTGCATCGAAGGCAATGGGGATTGGTGAGACGGGTAAGTTCGTGATGCTGGAGATCGACTTTGAGCCGGAGGCCAAGGATATGCTAATCGCCGTAGCATCTGGTTGTACTGCGATAGTTTCTCCTCACATGGGTGGTAGCGTGTATTCAAAGATTGAGGATCTTGGAAATGAAATACGAGGTTGGATGAGAGACATAGGAGTTGATCGAATAGACAGGATTGGAAGGAGGAATCTCAGAGCCAACGACTATGATACTGCTGCAATATCTGGACTGAGGCTTGTGGGATATGAACGTCCTCTGAAAATGTGGTTAGAACTAGGGTGAATTAATGCCTACTTTAGACTTCAAACACTCTATTCTCGAATTTGTACAGAAGATCAATGGAATTGACCACAGATGGGAAGAATGGTCAGATTGGCTCCCCGACATTGGTTGCCCCGTTGATAGAAATGACGAACAGTCGGTAGAAGTAGAGGTGTTTCCGGATCGTCCAGACCTACTAAGTCATGAGACGATGAGTAGGGCGTCCAGGTCATTCCTTTGTCTAAGTGAGGAAGATGCCGACATGGCTGTAAAAACGGGTGAAATTTCTCTAACAGTTGATCCTCAACTGGCAAGTGTGAGGCCCGTTGTAATGGGAGCAGTTGTTAGAGCCGTAAATACTGGTGCTGATTCTGATGAAAGGGGGGATTTCATCCAGAGTCTGATGGACCATCAAGAAAAGTTGCATATGACACTCGGGAGAAAGCGAAGATTCGCTTCGATCGGAGTCCATGATCTCAATACACTCAGACCCCCATTTCGAGTAACAACTGTGTCGTCAGAATTTTCCTTCACCCCTCTGGCTAGTACTGAGGGCATGAGCATTGAGAAAATACTTACAGAACATCCCAAGGGAATAGAATATGCCCATCTCATGCAAGATCTGAAGGAGTTTCCGGTAATTCTGGACTCTGATGACAAGGTGCTATCATTCCCCCCAATAATCAATGGAAGTCACACCACAGTAAGCGAAGAAACTACTGACTTTTTCATCGATGTAACGGGTTGGGACAGAAGAGCGTGTGAAGCATCGCTACTTCTCGTTTGTCTGTCTATGTCTGAGAGAGGAGGAGAAATTGAGAGTATCCAACTAAATGACACTGACGGAGAGCAGCATTTGACTCCAAAAGGAGAAGCCATGACTCATCGGGTTCCAGACAGCCTAATTGAGAAAATTCTGGGAATAAAATTGAGCTCAGAAGATTTGTCATCTTCAATCAAAAAAATGGGCGGTACATTAGAAGAAAGTCGCACCGTTACAGATGGTCCTAACCAGAGGGGAAGATGGTCGGACTGTGTAGTTGGAGAGGTCGAGCATCTAATCAAAATGCCTCGATGGAGGAGCGACATCATGCACCCAGTTGATATTGTGGAAGATATCGCGATCGGTTTCGGTTTCCAGAATCTTCCGCTGAAGCTTTCTACAACACATCTTGATGCACTCCCATTGAAGAGCTCTAACCTGAAGAGGAGGGTTGGCGAGAGCATGAGGGCGTGCGGTCTCCAAGAAGTGCAGAGCCTGACCCTTTCAAACGAAAGAGACCAGTTCGAAAATGTTAGATGGCCAAATGAAGGATATGTTACAGAGATAGCAAATCCAATAACATCAGATCACACTCTTCTAAGACAATACGTCCTGCCCTCGCTACTAAGACTGCTTGCAGCCAATCGCCATCATGAGCTACCACAGAGGATTTACGAACTAGGAGATGTCATCCGAGATTCGAAGAACTTCCTACGAGCGGCGTGGGCGTGTGCAGAAGTAGGCAGTGGATTCACTTCTTCAAAGGGCATTGTCCAAGCCCTTCTTCGAGATATGGGTGCGATTCAAGATGATGTTGAATTCAGGCCGACAGATGCTGAGGATGGACCTTGGATAAGTGGAAGGGGGGGCCATGTTTTTATTCAAGAAGAGAAGATTGGGGAGTTCGGAGAGATTGATCCGAAAGTTAGCGGCTTTTTCGGAATTAAATCTCCAATTCAAGCAGGAGAGATCGACTTAGAGGCAATATACAGGATAGTCCCTGATCCGATATCCTAGTTCTCATCTTCGTCTTCAGAGAGAAGTTTCATTGCGTTCAAGAACTGCTTATTCTTCAGATGGCTTTTGTCATCCTTTTTTTCCTCTTTCTTTCCAGATTTTTTCTCATACTCAACCACATTCCTCATGTAATTCGTACGAGATACTTTCGATTTCGAGGGTTTCTTCTTCTTGAAGGGCCATATGGGTCCCATGTGACGTGAGCGGAGAGTGATGACATCATATTTTCCCTATTTTGAGTCGTTAAACAGTAGTTTTGATGGAATTAGTTCTGTTGGAGTGGGCATGCTTGCACGGCACATAGGGGTGGACGAGGCCGGAAGAGGCCCCGCCATTGGGCCACTAGTTGTTTCAGCGCTTAATATTCCTGAGAGAGACAGGTCGATTCTCAGAGATTTGGGAGTCGATGATTCGAAGAATCTGAGTAAAAAGAATAGGAATCGCCTGTATAAGGAGATTTTATCATACACTGAATCATTAGATTGGACCATTGGTTTGGTAATTTGTGATGCAAGAAGAATAGACGAGTGGATGGATGACGAGAATCTGAATTCGTTAGAGGTGCTCCTCTTTTCCGAAGCAATAGGAGATGCTGCTGAACCCGGGGGAAATCTAGAGATTTTTCTCGATGCATGTGACGTTGATGAAGAGAGGTTCGGTAGGATGGTGTCCAAGACTCTTGGAGATGGTTGGCATGATTGTAAGATTTATTCAGAGCACAAGATGGATTCCAGAGATGAAGTCGTTGCAGCGGCAAGCATCATTGCCAAAGTAAGTAGGGACTCAGCGATGGAAGAGCTGTCACAGGAATTGAATATTGATCTAGGTTCTGGATATCCCTCGGACCCCAAGACCAGGGGGGCCCTAGAGATATTGTGTCAGGAAGAAGTTCTTGCGGATTGTATCAGAAGAAAATGGGCGAATGTTAAGAGAACCTGGAGCAGGAGCCACAATCGCCCCATTCAAACAAGAGCGAATGAACGAAACGGAGTGTTTCAATCGGCTTTAGATGAATGGGAATAATAAGAATGGTGAAATGTAACCAATGTCTGGTTCAGATGTAAAATATGACTGAGGAGGAAGTTTTCGGTCTGGAAGATCGGGATGCGGTTCGCAAGTATGCATTACAGAACGCTATAGAGTACAGCGGCAAAGGACAGTCTGGAAGCGTTCTAGGTAGAGTTCTTGCAGAGAGAGAACAACTGAGAACCCGTGTCAAGAGCCTACTACCGTTTGTAGAGAAAGAGGTCACAAGGGCTAATTCTATAGCTCGTGAAGAAGGAATCGAAGGGGTTCGTAAAGAGTTGGAGATTTTAGCTCCAGAGGCCCTAGATAGGGAGAGACATAAGAAAAATGAGGGTTTGAGGGATCTTCCAGGAAATACATCAGAAGTAATCCTGAGATTCGCCCCTAATCCCAATGGCCCTTTATCCATAGGACATTCAAGAGGAGTGACTATCAATTCCCTGTACGCAGATAAATACCAAGGCAAAATAGTACTCAGGTTTGATGATACCGATACTAAGGTAAAACCTCCAATTGTTGATGCCTATGCTTGGATAGAAGAAGAGTTCGAATGGATGTCAGGAAAGGCTGCGGATGTGGTGATTAGAGCTAGCGAACGGATGCCAATATATCTCCAACACGCTGAGAAGATGTTGATTGGGGGTTTTGGCTATGTTTGCAAATGTACTGCTGAGGATTTTCGTGAGTTCAGAGTTTCAAAGACTGAATGTCCATGTAGAGATAATTCGGTCCAGCAGAACATGGACGATTGGAGCAAAATGAACTCTGGAGAGATTGATGAGGGAGGAGCTGTTGTTAGGGTAAAGACCGAAATGGATCTGCCGAATCCCGCTTTGAGAGACTGGCCCGCACTAAGGATTCAGCATTCCCCGCATCCTATAGTTGGCGACACGTACAAGGTCTGGCCTCTGTTAGATTTCCAAAGCGCCATTGAAGATCATCTGCAAGGAGTAAGCCACATCATCAGAGGAAAGGATTTGATGGATAGCACAAGAAAGCAGACTATTCTTTACGAACACTTCGGTTGGGAATATCCTGAGCCATTGTATTGGGGCAGGGTGAAGATCCATGAGTTTGGAGGTTTCTCTACCTCTGGGATGTCTTCATCCATCGATTCGGGTAAATTCTCGGGATGGGACGATCCGAGGCTTCCTACACTCAGAGCAATGCGGCGTCGCGGATTTGATCCTCGCTCTCTAGCAGAGCTTTGGGAAGAAGTTGGCCTTACTCAGAAGGATATCTCAATCTCGCTGAAGACATTGGAGTCATTTAATTCTAGAATAATAGACGGGGATTGCGAAAGAAGGGTTTTCGTTTCGAATCCAAAAAGTCTGGATCTTAGTGCCGAAAATATCCCCTCAAGAGTGATGATGGCAAGACATCCAGATGGCGAAATAGAGGGTTTCAGGGTGTGGGAAGTCGGGATGACTGTATCGATTCAAGATAGTGACTTTGTCGAAGGAAAGCTGAGGCTGAAAGACTTCGCCGATATCATAATCTCAGGTTCATCTGCAACCATAGAGTCGGTTGATAGGGGCGATGATCGGAAAATAGTACATTGGATTCCAGAGAAGTTGTCCTTAGAAGCGATACTGTCAGTACCTGATGGTGAGGAGATTTCTGAGGTAAATGGGGTTCTAGAGGACTTTGAACTCACAGAGGGAGAAGTATACCAACTTGAGCGAGTCGGTTTTGCTAGATTCGAAGGGATTCATGACGGGATTGCAAGGCTCCTGTGGCTACACAATTAGTGAAGTTGAATTTCCTTTAAACTGGCATATTTTCTCTGAAAGTTTGCGTGGCATTGAAGGGGCCCGTCCGAATCAGAGTAACGTGGAAGGCGCCAGTTCAAGATTTGCAGTCATTTTTTCCTCGATGATGATAATGGTAGTTTTTTCTCCCATGATGGCTAATGCTCAAGAGAACAATGACTGCTGTGAATCTCCAGATGAGTTCGATTTATTCTTGATAGGAGACGCAGATAGTGGGCAACTGACCCCATTCTCTAATGAATTAGAGGAGGAGAAGTCCATGGAAGTGACTTCATCGGTTTTTGGAGAGGTTGAAATCGGTACCTGGATGATTGTTTGGGGAGAATCAGGGAGTTATTCTTCGGGAACGTGGACTTTCACCATCCCATATGAAGTGAAGGACTCTACTGGGGTATCTGCGAACGCAACAGTTGTAGTAAAGGTCGGCGGAAGTACATACGAAAGCTCGGGACAGCTCCCGGCAGTTTATCTAAGCGAATCGGGTGAGCTTTCTATTCCAATAGAGGTGCAAGACGGTCAATACTCTAAAAATGATAAGATCGAGATCACATTCTCAGTTAGGAGTATGATTTTTTCGAATCCGGGTAGTGAATCTGGAATAAACTTCTACTGGGGCTCAGAAGAGTATGCGGCTGCAATGTCCATGTCATTCCCGCTAGTAAATGTGGAAATTCGTGATGCTAGTGTCAAGGGAAGTCTGGTTTTCTTTCCAGTTAGACTGAGTTCTGGCTTTGGGGACAGAATATGGACCTCTTCATCTGGTGGCCTAATGGTTCAGAATGTTGAAATCGCAGAAAGCCCGATTGTTAACTCCAATGAAGACTGGGTGGATGTGACGTTTGTTTGGGATCCTAGTGAGAGCAACGGAGGTTCGGTTAGGACTGATTTCCATATTTCTCTTCAGGGCTCACTAGTAATTGAAGCTAATAAAATTCATGATATTACGCTCGGCCAGGACACAGGAGACAATAGTTGGTATCCTGAGGAAGAGCCCCCTCGGACTGGAGGCTCGGGACTTGATGTTGAAATCAACTGCAAATATGACGGCAACTCTATTGAGAGAAAGACGACTATATCATTCGACGGTGCTATGTCTCAATGGATGAGATGGGGGCTAGACAATATTGGAAATAAGAGCCTGGGGTCAAACAGTTGGTGGAGAAATCTGAATACATTTTCAGATCAGGTTAGCTCTTCGGAGAAGCAGAATGGGAGAGTGGACAATTCAGAGTTGTCGGCCTTAGAAACCCATCTTAGAGGCTCGAAGACCGATCTTAAATCGTTCCTTTCCAGTGGTTTGATGGTTGATCCAGAGGCTGTTTTTGGCGTGGATCCAGTCAATTTCGGCCCTTTGGAGATTAGCATAGACTTGGGGGCTTCTAGAGCATTTAATTCAGACTCTATTTCAATAAGAGTTTCATCGACATACTACGTCTCCGATAGTGGCTCCAGACAAGCACTGATTGAGGATTTTGTAAGACCGGGGGGCTATGATTTCTGGGATACGGTGGGACTCTCATTCGAGATAAGAACAGGAATGCTTTCTGGTTTCGGAGGGATATACCTAGACAATGAAGAGATAGACTATACTCATAGGAGGTGGATATTGATGGAAATAATCACTATGGAGAGTTCCGATATCGAATCCGATACAGACTTCAGAATGGAGTTTGGCGCCGAAAACGCCCTCCTCTTCAGTCCATTGATATCAGCAATGATTTCAGTATTCGCTCTTTGCTTGGCTCTAGGAATTGGCATGGCTCTAACTAGGAGGAGGACAAGAGCACCAAGTATGATTATGATTGGAGTTCTGGGCGTTCTATCGCTATCCATTTACTGGTTCGGTTTACCCATGCCAATAGTTCTAGGGGTTGTTAGTTCCAGCATACTCCTTGTTTTCCCGGCTTCAGTAATTTCTCCGGTTGTTGAAGATGCGGGAGTTCAGAGAAATTCGAATAAGGGCGGAATGGTGAGATGTCCTTCGTGTGGAAAGAAAGTTCCTGTCGAGTCAGATATTAGACCACTGAGGATTGATTGCCCAGCATGTGGAAGCACCCTAAGGATCGAATAGTCATATCTGACCTAATGAGATAAGCAAATCTGCAATCTCGTTGGCTGCTTCTACAGGTTTTTTTGTATCCCAAAATGAGTTGGCCCTGAAAATCTGAGATGATAGATCCGATTCCCAATTTGGAGCAACTACGCAATGCCAGAGTAGTTCCTCGACTCTGGTCGTTGAAGGGACCTTTGAATTGAAAATTGGCATAGCCAGTTCTCCCATTATTCGTTCTCTTTTCTCTAAATTGGAAGTTTTCCAAAGATCAGTTACTCTCCATAATTCGGTATCTTCAATCCATGGGTAATTATCAGATTCTGGAGATTTTACCTCAGTCACAGGAACTACTCTGATTACTCCTTGTTCAGAAAGATAGTCTCGGAGGAAGGAGTAAACTGGATCGTATGCCCTATCAAGTGAGTCGCCAATCCAATTCCCTGAAAGGATCCAAGGTCTTAACCTTCTGAGCCTTTCACTGCTGGGATTGATCTCAGTAGCTAGAAAATGCGCTTGTGCTACAGTAGATAGTGGCCCCTTCCTGGAGTCTCCGGAACTACCCCTAAGCCCTTCAACGACGAACTCGGAGATTACAATCCCATTATTCGAGGTTCTTCCTATACCAGAGTCTTCAGCGACGCGCACGAATGTCTCTGAATCTGGACTTTGATCTGTGAATCTTCTACGATAAGGAAGGCCCGAATCAAGAAGTGCAGCCTCGATGGGAGATAGAGTTAATGCCCCTCTGATATTTGGTTCAGAGATTAGGAGTATCTTCTTCTTTCTATTACAAACTTCTCTTGCAAAGTTACGAAATGGTTCCCTAATGGAAGAGAAAACGTCGAGCTCTGATATATCTCTCACAATGCCTCGTATGAGAGGGAGTACAAATCTCTAGTGATTACTCGACCATTAGCCTTAGTTGGTCCCTCTTGTAGGTCCAATCTGAGTCAATCTGATTGTTCTCCCTGTAGTATCTAGAAAGCCGTCTGATCTTGGATTCACACAGTTCTAGCTGCCTTCTATTATGGATATCCTTGGAATTCTGAGTGAGGTGGTCAATCAATCTCAGAGCTCTCCTCATCAGGCTCATGAGATCTTCCGGTAGCTTTCCGGACTTGCCCAGTCTCCCCAGGGTTTGAGAAATTCTTTCCCCGGTCACAAGTCTTACGTTAGGAACTCCATGTTTGTCCCTAAGTATGGTGCCAATTGATGCGTTTGAGTTTCCTTCTTCGGAGAGTTGAAGAATTAGTTCCTCAACTTCCTTCTTATCAGAATTTGACCACTCTGGAGGAGTCTGAGAATGGGGTTTGCTGGAACCGCTGGTCCCCTTTCCCTTACTGTGCATCCTAGACAATTGTATTCCTCAGGAGCCCGGCGACCTGCTGTCCCTCTTTAACCGCTACGCCGTGAATGACATTGATATTGGGTCAAAGCCTATGTCTTGACTTTGCCAGTTTTCCTGGTCCAAATGGCCATTCCCACCCTGGTGCAACTGCCCTAGCAGAGCCCAGGAGTTCACCTTCCTGAATTACAGCCAATTCGTCGCTAATAAGGATAGAGGGGTCATAATCCGCAATCATGTTCGGGAAGATATCCCCTGTCCATTCAATTTCAGGAAAAAGTTCTACTTTCCTAAGTATGCCAAGGCTCCACAGATCCTTGAGGCTGGCCTTTGAGAATAGGAATCTACCCCTTCGAGGGTCCCATTTTGCCATCTGTTCTCCATCTTTCGAGATGGTGAAGATTGGTGGCCTCCCTCGTATCTGACAACCATCTAGCCATTCATCAGAGCCCAATTTGAACCTAGATATAGATTTCAGCTTCTCCTCCCTAGGGCTGAAATCTAATTCTCCAGACTCATTTTCGAACGAGGAAGATACGGCTTCCTTCAGTCTAGCTAGGGAGTCCTTTGACCCCGCTGATTCTCCCTTCCTAGTATCGATTTCATTTATTCCAACTAAGCCAGTTTCTATTCCGGAATGATTTACAATAGAAGAATAGCCAACCCTCTCAACGAGTCTACTTAGCATCTGTCTGATTATCGATAATTCATCTTTATCCCAATCTCCCGTTACAGGGATGTCGTAGTGTGCAGCAGGCCAAATATCCTCCAATTCCCTAGGAACTAATCCCAGAGGGGATGTGACCATGACCTCATGCACTCTTCTATTGCCTATTGATTTCCTAAATCTAAAGTGGCTTTTTGATAGCCTGTAGGGCTTCTTGGCAGAACAAGGAAGTAATACCAAGACGTCTCTCATTCTCATAGAGGGCTCATATTTCTCTGAAATCTCCTCCCTCCAAAGACGGATTGTTACATCGTTCCTACTTTCGAATGAGTGACATCTTAATTGTGTTCCAAACTGTACAGAGCTTTGTGTCATACCTAGTTTTCCAGACTTCTCGAGAGTAAGTTGATCATGCCGCCTAAGATGCTCCACGGACCTAGGACTAGACTTACTCTGAAGTTCAGCCAACTCCCTCAATGAACCTGCCCTAATTGCAGACCTAGTGGATGAAATTGAATTGGTCCACATTTGACACTGGGAGGCCATTGAGCAGTCCTCCTTGGTTGAAGGCTCAGGGAGTCTTGGTCCGGATTCAGTCAGTAGTACGCCGAGTGATGAGGCTTGTCTGGATCTAGCCAGATCAAAAATGTCTACCCCCATCCAAGAAAGTAGTGCGCAATTGTCAGGACCCGATATCCCAGGGGCCCAAATCAATGAGGATGGGAAGTGAGTTCTGATGGTAAAGAGTGCAGTTTCAATCAATCCAGTATTTTTCGAAAGCTGTGGGGCATCCATTAACGCAATTATGGAAGGCTGGAAGCTCGATTTTAGTAAGGATGAGTCGTGGTGCAATGAACTCCAAGTTACTGGTAAAAACTCAGTACCAGAGGGGAATTCACCAGAGTTTGAGTCAATTAGGCTGGGCGGAAGGGATAAGCCCTGAGAAGCTGCCCATGTGTCTTTTCTATCGAATGGGTAGCATAATTTTGCACGTGTAGATATTTCCATTGAAGAAGGGATCACAGAGTTATCTAATTTCAGATTCAACGGAGCGATGGAAATTGGCAATTCAGGGTCATTTTCGCCGATGATAAGACATGGGGAATATGATTCGGGAGAATTCCTATCTCCAATAGAGAATAGTCTGGAGAACCTATCTCTGGAGATAGTGCTCCTAGCTAGGGGCCGCTCTTCCATCGGCTATCGATGGAAGCATTTCGCTTGAAGGATTCTAAGACCTAGTTGTTCTCGCGATAACTATGGAGGGCCGGAATCTCGCGATTTCTATAGCAGTATTTGCGATGATTTCCTTGACAAAGGGTGCTGTTGCCGATTCGGATTTTCTGATTGAAGAGGACTTAGACTCGCCTGAAACAATATGGGGTTCAGAAGGAGTAGGGGGCAATTGGATTATAGTGCCAGAGAATAATTCTACCATACTAGGAACCTTCGAATTGAATGACTCTGTTGACCTGTATGCTATTGAGATTTCATCTTCAAACTGGACAACAATTAGATTCTCTGTATCTGGTAACGACTCGGTGAGCATTAGCATACAAAGACTCAATCAAAGTACTTGGTCAATAGAAGAGTATGCCAACGAAGACATTGGCGAGATTTCACTGGATCAAGGATTCCATGCAATAAGGCTGGAGAGGCTAGGAAGTTACGAGGAGGAAGTGGATTATCGATTCATCATTAGGAACATGGGGAGCTTCGATGAATCAGGAGAGTATGTGAATCTAGCTTGGATGTTCGCTCCTTTCTATGTATTCGCCGGTTTATTCCTGATCCTTCCAATGCTGGTAGTAATCTGGTGGAATAGGGGAAATATTCTATCTTCGTCCTTTGGAAGCAGCGAATTGGAAGAGAGTGAGATACAGGTTTTGAGTTTACTGAGGGAAAGATTCTCCGCCGATAAGAGCAGCGTGGATTTTGAGGAAATTAATGAAGCGCTTTCAACTCTAGGCAGAGATTCTTGGAATGCAATTTCTGAAGAGTTCGGAAAACCAGAGATAAGACATTTCACGGAAAATATAGATATTTCATTGTGGCGACTGAAGGGGGGTTCTGGATCATTTCTAATAGGAATTAAGACAGATCGATCGAAATGGGAAATGGCGGCGATTAGAATCGACACTCCGCTTGGTGAGCCGATAAAAATTGACAGTGTCGTTCCTGAAATGATGTTCCAGGATGACGAAATATATCTCGGAAATCTGGAAGAGGGAACTACTACCTTTATTCAGCTAGAAGTTATTGGTAAAGCTCCAGGGGCAGAAATACACATCTCTGGAATAGTTGAGGGGAGTCCGATTGCAGCGGTTCCACCAAAGACCATAGCAATGGAGGAAGAATAACTCTAACGGCCCCTTCTAGAGCTGGCTTCCTCCCTAATTCTCTCTTCTACCGGAGGAATTGATTCTTCAAGTTCAGCTCTGATTTCTTTGATCTTATTCTTGAGAGAACGAGTAGTCTTTTTTGGAGATTGAAGTCTGAGAACTACAGTAACTGAACCTCTTCTGGAAGAGTTTCCATTGAAGGGTAGGCCCCTTCCATGAATGGTGATTGTTTCGCCCGGATTAGAGCTAGGGGGCACCTTTATTGTCAGATTTTCAGAATCGATATGGGGTATCTCTACTGTAGTTCCCAGTGTCAGGTCAGCGAAACTAAGTGGAAGTGCCATTAGAAGATCCGCCCCATCTCTTTCGAACCATTGGTGTTTTTCTACATCTATCTCGATGTATAGATCTCCTGGATATCCGTTTAGAGAGTTTGGAGCTTCGCCCTGTCCGCGCATTCTAAGACGATTACCCGATGTGATTCCCGGACTAACAGAGAATTTTACCCTAATTGACTGCAATGATCTACCATCCCCCTTACATTCGGAGCAGGGGTCAGTGACAATCCTCCCGGAACCCCTGCATGGTGCGCAATCCTTCCTTACTCGTTGTCTGAATGGACCGATCATCGAAATCTCATCAATCCTACCCCTTCCCTCGCAAGAGGGGCAAGTTCTAGATCCTCCTTCGATATTTGATCCGGAGCCATTGCATGGAGGACAATTCTTCAGTACTTCAATTTCTATATCATCATCCAAACCATCCATCGCAGCCTGAAACGGGACTGAATGTCTGACCAAGAGGTCGGATCCATGTGATCTGTCTTGCTGCTGACCACCGAAGAATTGACTAAAAATTGATTCAAAGCCTCCTCCGAATAGGTCATCAAAATTGATATCTACGCCCTGAAAGCCACGAGATCCGAATGGGGATCCTCCTGGTCTTTCGTGACCAAAGACATCGTACTTCCTCCTTTCTTCTGGATTGGAAAGTATTGCGTATGCCTCTTGGATCTCCTTGAACATTGATTCTGCCTCGGGGTCATCAGGGTTCTTGTCTGGGTGGTATTTTCTAGCCAATGAACGAAATGACTGTTTTATTTGGTCCTCGGAAGCATCCTTGGAAATGCCAAGAACATCGTAATAGTCTCGCTTACCAGACATAGGCCCGACTTAGGCCCCGAAAGGAGTCATATCAACCGTTCCCCATCAATTCATGAAAGAACCACATGATGTGCAATAATCTGAAACTGCGTCGTTATACGTGGAGCATGAGTTACAGAATCTAGTTTTCTTTTGTGTACCGTCTGGAATCACCCACTGAGAGCCTCCAGCAGAACTAAACGAACGAGAATCATCGATTCTCTCTTTAGTAATGGATTGTTTTTTCTTTACTTCTTGCTTATGCTTTTCCGCTCTCTTGTTTGCTGATTTATCGACCAAAGAAGAGAAGAAATTCGCTACTAACTCCCGAATTTTTCTCTCAGGCAATTTTTGTTCGTCCTTTCTTTCCTTGATGATTTCAATTCCATCCACAGAAACAGAATATTCAGAGTCACCTTCATTGTGCTCTAATTCTTCCAATTCTCTATTGAGTTGACCTATACTGCCTTGCATCCTCCTCCTCGAGTGTGAGGCCTTTCTCCCCTTGAAGTCAGAATGCGCCCTTGCCTCTAGCCTCTGAATAGCCAGATCCCCCTTTTCCCAGAGGCCCTTATCTTCCATTTTGTAGGTTCTAGACAGGGCATCTATGGCCTTAGAGCGACGGAATTCGTGATCAAGCACTCGAGAGTACCTAAAGGCCATAATTATCCCAATTGTCGTAGCAAATAAATGAGTCAGGATCTGCCCTAAATTGTCATTTGTAAGGGCTTCATCTAGTTCAGGAGATAGGGTCCTGAATGCAATTACAATGATATTTGGAATCATAATTAGTGCAAGTGAGACTAGGCCAGAACGTTGGACCATGGATAATCGTGAGTTGAAATTGGTTTGAATTTTCGTGAAAAATGGACAATTCTGGTTATCACTATTAATACCCAGCAATTCCGAAGAGTATGGATCCCAAGGTACGTGTTTCTACATTAATCCGAAGTCATGACGATCCGGACAAGGTCAAAGACTCTGTCACATCGATCTTTCCTGACTGGGAACCTAGTAATTTCCCAGAGAAATCCCCATTTCCTGTGACAAGAAGTTCAGAGGTAATTTCTGCAGAAATTCAGTCTATTGATTTTTTTCTATCGATCCTAAGGGAAAATAGAGTCCTGGACACCGCACTGGATGCCATGGCAATGAAGGCCCACGAGGGAGGGACGGTGTTCTATCTCTCTAGACAATCTGCCGCTATTGGGAAGGTTTCCTTCGTACTAGAGGGAAATGCACTTGGAGGTTTGATTGAAGTCAAATTGGATGGAAAGGACATAGAGATATGGCTAGAGCAACAGACTTGGCATATTGGAAGAGAAAGGGTCCCCAGGGAAGTAGGTGACGAGTATTCTATGGACTCCGATGGGGATGCCTCGGAATGGTTCCAATCATAATGAGAGTCATCTAGTCTAAGTACGAACTACCGGATATTATTTTCCCAATCTGGTATCGTACCAGTTGTCCATAGTTCTCATCTTCAGGTTTAGAATAGTCGGCAAATTCATGCCCTCGTAATATTCGCAGGCATTGTGGCGGAAGAGTACGTGGTCCAGATTGAGACCTCTGAAAAACAGGGATTCAGGCCTCTTGGGGTCGTATCTGCAATCTGGAGTGAGCTTAGTGGTGGAATCGGGCCATGGGGAGCAGTGCGGCCCCTATTTGCAGTAGCTCTCTCACTAGTTCCTTTCCTATTCCTTGGACAGCATTTCAACAGGCAGCACAGAAAGGCTGGAGAGTGGTTCTTAATCCAGTTTCCATTAATCCCTGCCTTTCTATGGCCGTTCTTATTCGTATGGTCTATTGCTGATGCTTGGTGGATCTCTAGTGGGATTGTAGCTTCATCACAGAATAGCCTGGACTAGAAATCATCTCTCAGAGAAAGTGGACTGAAAAGAGCCCCTGGACTAGAAGCACCGGAGAGTTGTTTCCTTATTTCGAATTCCCAATCTCTAAGTTCCTGTAAGGCTGGAACAAATTCCATTTGGCTCTCATTCAGAATTGTCCTAACCATCGTATCTAGAATGTCCATTCTGTCGTTATCTACCCTGTCAATTAACTTCTCTAGGGGGAATGACTCGATTCCAGGGAGTTCGATGTTTTCTTTCTCAGAATCTACTGGTAATGGATTCAAGATAGCCAGTGGAAGTTCCTCCCCTGCTACTTCTGCGGCTTTCTCGAGAGATTCTAGTACAATTCTGATGTATTTTGAGACGACCAGTGCGACTTCGATTATTGGCATACTTAGCTGATTTGTTAGATGAACCATATTTTCTCTGAGGAAAAGCAACTTCTCGTTCACCTCCGAGTTCGGAGTAGGAACGGTTCTCCCTTCATCCATGATATTGTGAGGAGGCAGTAGCAAATGAAATGTAGAGTTAAGAAGTTCTGTCATCATAGCGAATTGGTGATCCGCTATTCCCCCTTATCCCATCCAACAGATCATCGTCTATCTCGAAGAAGTCATTCAACCAGTCCCCATCTGTATCCCAATTCGTAGGATCTGTGCCATCTGCGACCAAATCTCCGTCAATGTCCAGAATCCACCAACCATAGGCATACTCTCCCAGGCCAATGTTTGGAAGATGGAATCGATCTCCTGCAATCCTGTTGAACTCGTCGGTCCATGCCCCGTTAACCATGGTGACGTCGTTACTGGAGTTCACATCTTGGTATGAAACATCATTGTCGTCGATAATTAATGCATAAAGCATATCTTCGTCATTTATCCTGTTAATCCTGAGGTAATTTGAGTCGGCTGTACTGGATCCTGAACAGGTTCCCAGGAGAGTCTCGCGAAGTTGCCACCACTCTTCGACATCATCACCTGAGCAGTCAAAGAGAGCTGATGCCCTAACTATGGAAGGGGAGGAGAGAGTAGCGTTTACAACTGCGTAGTATTCCTGGAAGTTGTTGTATGGGACATAATCACAGACACTCCCGGAGCAATCCCATTCTCCGTCATTATCCGCATCCTGAGTAGCATCGCTAGGGTCTGTAGCGTCATGGGTGAACCATGTCCAATCTAATTGAGGCCTGGTAATCTGTCCATCGGAAAACTGGATGGGTTTCCAATTCTGAGGCGTCACTTCGATCCACTGAACCTGAATTTTCAAGAAAGAAGACCAATTATCGTTAGTCTCGTTCCAACCCCTGTGGAACTCATAGAAATCTGGCATCATGTCTCCATCTGTATCATTATCCAATGGATTTGTTCCATACTTGAACATCTCTCTGCCATCTGAGAGGCTCATGTCTTGGCGATAGTCTACGACTACTCCATTGACAATAACGGGCACCATCATAACAGAGTCTGAGTCGGAATCCGGATCCAGCGGCCCTGTCCCATTTCTGTATTCCATAATATTGGTGAAATATAGGGAGTTGGCCCCGTTTCCAAACTGCTGATCATCTGAAAATGGAGAAAATGACCTATCCTCCCAGACACCCTGAATTGCTGGATTATCCAGAATATCCCTATCCAACCAACCGTCTGCATCTGGGTCATAATCGACATCTAGAGGATTCAATGGGTTTAGCGACCAACGTAGTGAGTTTACTGGTAGAATCTCTGAATATACTGAATAGCAGTATTCCCAACCATCTGGCATCCCGTCTCCATCGGAGTCGCCGTCTGTGGGATCGCTGATGCCAATCAGAGATCTGTTGAAGTTATCGGGGTCTTCCTGGTTAATCAGCCCCATCTTCTCAGACGATTTCAAGCTCTTTGTGGAGAATATGGAGTAAAGCCGATCCCATGCTGCTGAATTGGACAGTCCCTCCTCCTCGATTAGCGCATTTACGGTATCTCTTCCGTATGATACCGCAGTAGTTCCATTTGGAACGTTCCCAACCTCTAGCCTCTTTCCGTACCACCTAGAGTCGAACTCAGCTAGATTGTCGAATGACTCAGAGTCAGAAATCTCACCATCCCCATTGCAGTCAAACGAATCCTCATCGGAATCAAAATCTACATCAGTGTCGGTGAGGGGATTCATTGTCCATTTGTTCTCCTCGAGATCCCATTCAGAGAACCAGTACTCATACCCATCAACCATTCCATCCCTGTCAGTATCGGGATCCTTTGGGTCGGTTACTCCGAATATTGCTTGTAGCATCGGCTTTGCTGGCATCCCTGACTTCCATTCGAGGTACTGGTCCATTCCAAGGTCAGCCCTCCCCTCTTTACTGAATAAAATCCTAAAAACTCTATTTTCGAAGGCTAAGTTATCGATTTCTCGGGCTTCATCGCCAAAGGTTGGTACGCCCAGTGGATAGGTTTCCCCATTAATCGGTAAGTTGGAGGTTAGATTCAATTCCACCAAGTCTCCGACCCCATCTCCATCCGAGTCATACCCGCCCTGATTTGGAACTAGGGGATTTAGTGTCCATACTGAGTCAGTTGAGTTCCAAGTGGTGAAAATTACTTCTATCCCATCTAACAACCCGTCCCCATCAGTATCGGGGTTGTTGGGATCAGACGAAGTGCCTGTTAAGCCAGCCTGTTCTGTCGACAGAAAATGACCAAATGATAGTGACGATTCTGCACCGATCCAGGGAGTCTCGACAAGAGCTCCGGCCGCGTCAGTCAGGTAGAACTGAGGAGATGAGATTGAGGGGTCTGACTCACTTATTTCGCTATCAATTGAATTATACTCTTCCCAATTTGACATTCCATCCAAATCTGGATCCCCTAGCCCGTCTCCTCCGTTAACTGGATTTAGGGTCCAGTCATCATCAAACAAACTCCACCTGGCATTGAAAATCTCCCAACCATCTGGCATCCCATCGTTGTCCGAGTCTGAATTTAGAGGATCTGCCGAACCGATATCCTCTGTAGGCAGTCCAATCCACAGTGACAAGTAGTATTCACCGGTTCTCTCTCCGAATGCCTCGTTTGCCAGACCTTGCCATGAGTGGTGGGGCAAGGAGGAGGTGAAATTATCGGGATATTCAATTCCAGAGTGAGTTGAGTCCTGTAGAAGGATTTCTGATTTCATGTGATATTCTAACCAGTTAACAAAGGCCTCTTCTTGATCAATGAGTCCGTTTTTGTTTACATCGAAACCATCGCCATCCGGATTCTTTAGTGCGTCAGAGCCATTCATTGGATTTATTCCTGAACTAGATGAGGGCCAGTTGCAGGAGTATCTTGCCTCCCAACCATCTGGTAGTGAGTCTCCGTCTGAGTCGACTTGGTTGGGGTTAGTAGGAGTCCAATTTAATACTGAATCGGGGGACTCCCCATGAGATTGAATTCCCGTAAGTATCGATCTTTCCCGCAGCCTTTCCCACTCGTACTCGCAAAGATTTGTCAGACCGTCGCCATCTGCGTCTTCGTTCGCATCATCTGGGTTATTCGGATCCAAAGTCCAGTCGTTTCCCCCAGTATATACGTCCCCTATCCATCTCCTATGCTTTACTTCCCATCCGTCCGGCATCCCATCGCCATCCGAATCGGGATTGGTCGGATCAGTGGGCAAATCACTACCACCGCTGGATCCGGTCCCAGTCCACCCACCCATGTGGACATCTGATGCAGATTGACCAAGGGCAGAATCACAGAGATATTGTTGATTGAGATAATGACACTCGAAGTTAGTGGGATCTAGGAACCATCCCCAGTATTCTTCGCCATCGGTTAGACCATCTCCATCAGTGTCTGAAACTCTGGGATCTGTGCCATTGTATCCGTATTCAGAGGGAGCTGTGAAGCGATATTCTTCCAAATTACTCCAGTATCTGTCAAATCCGAAACCGATTCCGACGCCGATAGACACTCCATCTGCGTCATTATCCCTTGAGCCATCGAATGGGTCTGTTGGATCCAGCCCATAGGCAAACTCCCAACCATCGGGCATCCCATCTAGATCAGAGTCATGTGAGTGTGGGTCCATTGGCGCGATATTCATGAATCTCCCTGGGGATATTCCAGCGAAAATCCACACCTCCCCGTCCCTCTGCAATGATGCCAGTGTGGTGACAAGTCCGGGTATGTCAGTCTGATTCAGCATGGTTCCAAGTATCCCGTCCGAATCACCCTCCAAGCACCAAGTTCCGTCCATTGATCCAAGCACTATCGTCCCATCTAGGGGCAATATTGCTCTGACGTCGTTTGAACCGGATAGGAGGCCGTCTAGATTGAGCATCCTTTCATTGGTGATGGACTCTCTTGGTTGAGAGATAAATAGGTCCATGGTAATCTGGTGGAGCCCTCCTCCCATACCCAGCCAAACATCATCCGAGCCACTGTTTGACTCTTCAACAACTATGCTATTGACGACAGCGGTCTTTCTCGAATCAAGTATGTCTGGATTAACGAATTCATCAGCATTGTTGGACGTAAACACCCACCAAGGACTACCTATATCCTCAGAGGCATCTGTCGAGTTCCATGCAATTAATCCGAAGTCGGTCCCCACTAGGAGAATCGGAGTTCTACCGAAAATCTTAGCCTGGGCGATTGATTTTACCGTTGCCTTTGCATCTTCAAGAAGCGAAAAGAGAGATTCTATTGCTGAAATCTCCGATTGAATAAGCGTTGACTGTTCCTCGGAGAATGTAACCTTCCAGACTTCTTCGCCAATTAGTAGGACTCCCAAGTCAATAGACTCTGATTCTATTGGGTAAATTACTGAGATTTCACCAATCTCACTAGTAGTCATTGACTCCATCATCGGTATTCCGTTTTCCATTATAATTGAGTGAAAACCGATGTTTGAACCAAGTAATAGGAAATCGAGACCTCCTACTGAATTTCTCTCCATGACATTGATCTCGAGTCCAGCCGGCATTCCAAACGATGAGGAGGTACCCCTAAATGGATCAAGAACGGTAATTCCATATTTGCTCCCTATTACAAGCCTCTCTCTTGGTTGGTCTGGTATGATGCTGTGAACGGAAGGGTCAGTGAGTCTGATTGCAGTAGAGTGATCGAAACTAAGCGTGTTGCCGTGATCTGCAAATATCTCGAAGCCCCTTACTCCTGGGACTACGTTCGCTCTATCATCGAAATCCACCATATACTCTTCGTAGTTACTGAATGCCTCGCCCCACTGAGAGGTGTCAATTGTAACATCCTGTGTGACAAACCCATCTCCGTCAATGTCCCATCCATCAAAGTCCGAGTCTATAGTGGCATCACTAGCATTCAATGGATCTAGCCCATATTGGGCCTCCCAGCCGTCTGGAATACCATCTCCAATTATATCCAATTGGGACGGAGCCAGTTCATCCCACAAGAAATAGTCAGAGTCTGAGAATCTCGGATCGCTCCCCATCCAACCAGATTCGCCTGTTGGCCTCTCGATCTGGTCCTGACAAGAGTCCTCGGTAAGACCTTCAATCTGCCCCCAGCACCACAAGCCGTCTCTTTCAGTAACCCAGTCATCAGGAGTTCCGAACAAGTATTCCTCGACGTTGGTAAACATTTCTCCCACATCTATTTCTCCGTCACTATTGAAGTCGAATCCATCTCCGCAACCCCAACTAAAGTCAGCCTCGCATCTATCGAAATCTATGTTCACGTCACTTGGATCTAGAGGGTCGAAATACCGGCATTCCCAGAAATTATTCGGATTAAGTGGATCGTTTGGATCCTTTTTGTAGAGCCCCCCTAATGTGCACATGTGAACTTCATAACCATCAGGAAGTCCATCACCATCGGTATCAGACACCCTTGGATCCAAGTATTCCCTTAGCCCGGATTCGGTTTCTTCGGGTGGTTTTCCTGTTAACGTGCTTCTCTCCTCGAAGCAGTTATCCAGAGTGTAAGGCCAACAGTATTCTTGTAACGCGGTCAGACCGTCTCTATCGTGATCGGTTGAGTTGTCTGTAGAGTCGGAGGGATTCAGACCAGATATGGCCATCTTCATTCCAGACAAGTCAATCTCAACCGATTCACCGAAGATAACCTCGTATAGATCGGGGACCAGGTCACCGTCCTGGTCTGTAACGGGCGAATCTGTACCCTCGGCCTCGTTGGGATCCGTGGATGAAACCGGAGATTGCGGTCTTGTCTGTGAGATAAAAGCAAGGCTAGAAAAAATCAGCAGGGAAACTAGCAATGCTGTCTGCTTCCTACGCATTCGCACACCCCTAAGCAAATCCCGACTTCAGAGATTTATCATGGTGATGGAGCGTCGTTCGGACATATCACATGGGAAGCATGGAGAAAAGTGCTGGAGAGGGAAATCGAGATTATTATGTGATGAGGACGGATTTGTTCAAAGAGCGCCTCGAGGCAGGCACTCAATTATGGGGATTGGCATTACTCACCTCGGTTCAGGAAGTCGTGGAAATGCCACCTTAATTTCCTCAGGAGAGTACAATGTCCTGGTTGATTGTGGATTCAGCCTTAGACAGACTGAGAAAAGGCTCAGGATAGCAGGATTTGATCCGGAATCAATAGATTCGATTGTCGTTACTCATCATCATAAGGATCATTCGGGATCTGCACTAAATGCATCGAAAAAATGGTCTTCTGTTCTGCACTGTAATGGCGGAACCGCCTCAAGGATGGGACTAGTAGAGGAAGAGTTCTCAGAATTTGGGAGTCTAGAAAGAATTCAGTTTTCGCCTGATTTGAGTATGCTAGCTATACCCGTACCTCACGATGATGCAGATAACGTAGCATTGGTTGCTAGCGATGGGAACGGCGAGAGGGCCGCGATTGTAACCGATTTAGGGGAGGCCCCGGATGATTTAGTCAAGCATCTCTCGAGTTGTAATCATATTTCCATCGAGGCTAACTACGATCATGGGAGGCTCATGTCTGGCCCTTATCCCGATTCCCTGAAGAGGAGGATCTCGGGAAGAGGAGGTCACCTTTCCAATAGTCAAGCTGGAGAAGTACTTCTTCGTTCAATGAATAAGGACCTGAGGAGTATTGTTCTTTGCCACCTCTCGGAGAGTAATAACGCACCTCACCTTGCGGAAAGTGAGGTTCTTCTAGCAATAGGGGATGAGTTCGAAGGAAATATCTCAATCTCGAAACAATTGGGCCCAGAGTTCAGCTACTGGACAGGACAGGCAGAACCCAGCAAAATTCTTGCTTCTTGATTATCTCCCCATTACAGCCCTATGGACTGAGTTCTGGACTTCCTTCATTCTTCCAACGGCTCCGAGCTCCCTGAATAGAGACAGCGATCTCTGAAGATAGTTCATCCTCTGAGATCGATCGGTTTCGACCTCGCCCAGTCTTGCCAGCAACTCTCCCTGAAGCATTCTAAAATCGTTTGACTCGGCTACGGCTAGACCGTTTAGGTAGTGCTCGGCTGCTTCATCTCTTCTACCTGCATCAATCAAAACCTGACCAAGTAGCATCTCTACTTCCACAGTACTTTGGGGATCATTCTGATCGGATAGGGTGTCCAGTGCACCTGAGTAGTGTAGAAGTGCTAGCTCATTATCTGAAATTTTTGCGTAGTATCTCCCAAGAACCGCTCTTGATCTAGCGTGTAGGAAATCCTGATTGGAGTCCTTGGTATTCTCATAGGCAAAAAGAGCATGTTCCCTTGCCCTATCTAGCTCGCCCATCTCAATAAATGCAGAGGCCAATCTAATTCGAGCCTCATTGAGTTCCGGATCTTTCTCTTTGTCCAGGAGATCCTCAACATTCCCATAAACCTCGAGTGCGCGTCGAGAATCCCTCCTCCTGCGGAAAATATGGCCCATATTGTTGTAAGTCCTAGCGGCACCTACAGCGTCTCTAATCTCAATCTGAATCTTGAGCGCGTTCCTATGCAGTTCGAGAGCATCGTCCATTGCACCTCTCTTGACGGCTATATCTGCTCTGGCTGATAATAGTCGAGCCAACTCGGAGCTTGGCATGTTAGCACCAACGTGCTTTGTTGCAGCGTCGTATTGCTCCTCTGCTTCGTCCCACCTTCCCTGAATAGTCAGTATATCTCCCTTCAGTTCTCTGATTAGTCCTCGACTCTTCGAGTCATAATCACTGCTTTCCAGAGAGTTGAGGATTGAGAGAAGTTCTGTGTGTCCAGAACTTACTAGGCCGTGACCTTCTGTAAGCAAAACCTCTGCTAGTCCCTCTTCATCTCCAGTCTGACTCAAGTGGTGAATGAACTCTATTCTATCTGCAGCATCTTTCATTTTCCCCCGATACCATTTCACTGCAGCCGCATGGAGATCCGTTTTCATTTCAAGGTCCATGGATCTGAGTAAGAACTCCCTTACTAGGTCGTGAACATCGAAATTTTCTGCATCTGACTGCCTTGCTAATCCCTTTTCTACCAATTCATCTATCAGGTCGACGCTTCCCTCGATTTGATGGATTGCTTGGATCGGAACTGGCTCTCTGAAAACTGCAATTGCCCCCAATAGGCGTTTCTCGATTCCTGAAAGTCTACTGAAAATCTCTTTCTCCACAAATGCCTCTAGTGTGGCGTGAAAGGTCTCAGCAACATTGCCCCTATTGATTAGTTCGAGAATAAGTGGGTGCCCCCTCGACAGTGAGTAAATGTGCATGAATTGATCGGAATCCATCTTCGGCATGGCCGTGAGAATCTGTCTGCTGGACTCCTCATCTAGCCCCTGGAGAGGCATTACCAGAGTTACGATATTCCCTGATTGATCGGATTCTGGGACTACCATCCTGAATGATCTAGAGAACATCACGAGTCCCACTTCATTCAAAGAGTGAATTCTTAGAGTAAGTTCCCTCAAAATCGAGTATAGCGTCTCATCGCCAACTTTGTGCAGATCGTCTATTACAATTAGTGAGGGAGATTCGGATAAACCTGCAGAGATTAGGTTCACGGCCATACTTGTCTGAGGAACTGGGGTTGAAGCCAGATAGTCAGACAGATCGTTATGTCCAACTGCAGAGAGCCACTCAGCACATGCCTCAAGAAAGGCCCTAGATCCCTCCCAGTCCTGACACCTATGGTAAAGGAGGTTTCTCCGGTGTGTAAATCGGTCGAGAATCTTGGTAGAAAGTGAGGTCTTACCAATTCCTGCAATACCAGGGACCAGGATTGATGCCGACTTGGCTTCGAGGAGTTTAGCCATTACGTCCAATTCTTTCTCCCTGCCATAGAATCTCCTTGTTCTAGGAAGATCGTTTAGGTAAGAAACAAGTTGTTTCTCGATGTGTTTGGAAAGGTCCCTCTCAACCAATTCGGATGAAAGTCCTGACAGGTCGATTGTCCCTGAATCGTCCATGTATCGAAGCATATCCACATGTCTAAGTGGGAGTTCAGATGACTCGATTGCCTGTGCAAGAGTAGTAGATTCGGAACGACCATCTGAATAAATAACTCGTACCTTGTTCTCAGATATCCTAGACCAAATTTCGAATGCAACCTTGGCACCCTCATCGGTTAGGAAGTAGGCTTTCCTCTTCCTAGATACGCCGGTGACATGCGCCTGGCGTTCAACGAGATGGCCGGCCTCCTTCATCCCGGATATTGCCCTCGGAACATTAGATCTCGCAATGGAGACCGCATTGGCAATACCCATCTGTGACAGTGCGAATGGGACTTCGACTTTATCGGTATGATCTACATAGTCGCTCAGATGTAGGAATATCCTCTCCTGCACCCCCGGTCGTGAAGAAGTACCAGCTGTCATGGAAACCCAACTCCTGGACCCACTCAATAATGTTAGTAGGACCTGTGCCTCGGATTATTCCTGAAAATCTGGATCCGGGACCCATTCCTCTGAATCGGTGTCCCACAGCCACCCGGGATGGTCGTCATACCTTTCAAGTCCTCTTTCTTCATCCGTATTTTCATTCGATTCTCCAGACCACCAGTCTTCTCCTTCTGGAATCTGAGCAGGTTGCTTTGGTTCCTCATCTTCTACCTCTATGCCAATGAATCCGCTGAAGAATGCCAGCACCACCAGAGCTACAAGTGTCAATCCGGCCACCCCTAAGATTAACGCAATGTTAGTAGATTCTGCAGTAGGCTCTCCCTTGGAGATAGGAGTAACTTCAGTATTTTGGCCAGCATATGAGAATTCGGGGATAGAGGATTCTCCTTTGATTCTCGAGGCGGGGACTCCGAGTTCCCATGTTCCATCTTCCTGAACAACTGTGGTGTTTACTGGATTTCCTCCTATTGATACTGAGACTTGCTTTCCTGGTAGTCCGATTCCTGAATATATCGCAATTCCGTCCAAATCTACCCAAGTCTGATTAGGCTCTTGAATAGTAAATTCTAGAGGAAGGACCCGGAATGTGACTGGTAGGGAGTTTGCCTTTGAGTCCCATGCATCTGTAGCGATGAAAATAACATCATTCAGTGTCCATGCTTCCATATTCTCCTCATAGAATAGCATATCAGCCGGATCATACCGGGCTATTCCATCAGTACCGACTCCCACAACGAGCGGGAATATGTCATCTGAGTCAATGGATGGATCATTGTAAACTGACATGAACTGGATGTCATTATCAACATCCGAGAAATAATCTTTCAAATCTATCTCCGCAGTTGTGCACTTATCAACTGAAATCGATTCGGTATCGCAATAGAGGATAATCTCGCTCTGCCAATCGGCTTGGGCGAACTCTGGTTGATTATTGCCTACGTTAGGAGGGTTGTCGGCGGTGATAATCACATCGACCCAACTGCTGTAGTCTATGCCGTCATATGAGCGGAGTCTCAGTTGATACTCGGCATCATGTCTAAGTTGGGTAGTATCCCAATTTATCTCCCACTCGCCTTCTTCAGAAAACTCGCCTGTACTTGTCTCATGTACGGTGACGTAGTCGTTTGAAACGTCCTTTACTTCCAGATCCACTCTGGTAACCCCTCCATCGAAGTCTCTGGCCACTCCACTAAGCAAAGTGTCGATTGAAGAAGAAACACGTGTCCCTGACACGGGTTGGTTTACGCTAATCGTAGGCTGGCTGTTTCTGTTATCTATTGTTAGAGTGAGTGTTACGGGCTGGCACTCGTCAACTTCACCAACACAGAAATCTGAGTCCGATGCCCAAATTGTGAATGTATAGGTTGTTAGTTCTCTGGGCCTAGTACTGAAATCCCATTCCCAATCCCAAGTACCGTCTTCATTTGTCTGGACTGGGCTTGTGACCTGGTAATTGGGACCAGATATATCCATGTACACCAGACCGATGTCACTGTTGCAGTCATCTGGACATCCGTATGGGTCCTGTGCATATCCATCGAAAACTACTGAGCCGTCGTCATGTGACGAAAATGAGCTAGGCGATGAGACGAATACTGTGGGTGGTTGCGTGTTTAGTTTGACTGTCCTAGATACGACTGTGCTGTAGTCTATCCCATCGAAGGCTCGGAATTCGAAGGTATAATCTCCCTCTCCTGCCAAACCCGTCATATCAATGCTGTAGTACCAAGAGCTGAAGGGTCTGTTGAATCGGGTTACTTTCCCCTCGTCCACCCCGCTGGTGTCAATCGCATATTCTGCACTCTCCCATGATCCTGTAAATGGATTTCTAACCTGAACTTCGTGAACGTATCCGCCTTGATCCCATTGTGCCCTCTCATCAGTGGGATAGCTATTGGCTAGAGTACCATCGTGAGCGCTACCTGTGATATTGACTATTCTTCGGAAGGAGTGCCCCTCTTCCTGTGTGACAATTACCGTAGGTGCCTGATTCTCAAGGTGAGCTGTCTCTTGCAGGGAGTTCTCTTCAAGTGTAAATTCCCCTGAATAGTAGCCATATCCGAATCTATAGGCGGTATATCTGTACAAAGATAGTTCCCTTGTTCCTGCGTTGTAGTCGCAACTGGGGTCATCTGTATCAATAATCAGGTCACCGTCATTATCAATTCCGTCCGAGCAAGAGTCCTCGTACTCGTCATCAGCGAAGCCATCGGGATTGTCCCCCCCACCTAGTCCTCTGAAGTCCAAATGGAAGTTAGAAGGAAGTGCGATCCACGGCGTGAATCCATCACCACCGGAGTTGACTCTGTAGAGATCGTTACCAACTGCATCCTCAACTATGACTAGGGCATCACTGACCTTTTCCCCCCCAATCAGAGTCTGAAACCGGACCAACTCTGCTCTACTTACCTGGACTGCGAAGTGTGTTGGCTGTGTTGCAATCTGAACTTTTGACAGGTCCAAGTTTGTAAGATCTGCAAAGGTGAAGACTGTGGAGTTGTTATCCATGCTAACTCCCAATGGGAAGTTCCTCGGAGTCATATTCTGACAATTATTGCAATCCTTGACTGGAGTTGGGATTATGGCTCCTTGGAATTGGTTGTCGGGCCAGGCCTCCTGATCTGGCCAGGATAGTTTGACTGGATATTCCCCGCTAGGTGGAGATGGAATATACTCAGACTGGGCGGTTACTGAGCTCTTAGTTACGTTGTATACCGATTCGGCTTGGTTCCAGTCGTTCTCAGAGAAGTAGGCGAGAGACCCGTATTGCTGTGAGTCGGCATACCCGCTATCGTAATTCTTGATTACTGCTCCAGTCTTTTGGATATCGAAAGAGTTCCTCTGGATATCCAAGAGGGAGCCCACAGCCCTAATTCCATCGGCCGTTCCACTAGCAGTGATTATGTTGTCGTACATTGTCACACCCGTCAAGTATGCATGTAAAACTGGACAGGAGAACTGGCCCCCCCCAATTAGTATCGCTACTACAGGTTCCGGCTCCGTCATATGAGATCGAATTGTTTGCTAGATACAGTCTTGATGCAGCCTGGATAGAATATGAGTACATCCCTGCAACTACTGGAGTCAGAGAAGTTTCGAAAATTGAATTGTTCTCAGCAATTACGTCATAGGAACCGCCCAGCCAGAGTCCGAAGTACCCCCCTACTGGTCCAATCTCGTTCCCATGGATATGGGCCTCACTATTGTAAACGGCCACTCCTGATCCGGAAGCAGCGCCTCCGATATCATTGTCTGAAATATCCACAAGTGCGCCTGCGGCGGAAAAGATCCCTGCTCCATCGACTGTTGTAATTTCATTGTCCGAAATATCGAAGTTGAATGATGTCCCCCCAACTGCCTTCTTCCCATTCAAGTCAATTCCGTTGCAATTCACATTGATAACGGAATTTGTTACACTGCCGGCAGATGTCCATAGTCCGATTCCGAAATCCCCAGATTGAATCTCAGCATTGTCGATTTCGATGAATGAGTTCTCGGCCCAGATAGTATGTCTTCCATTGTCCCTGTTACCACAACCATTGTTTGTTCCAGTCAATGAAATGTCAGATAAGGAGAATGGACTCACAGATGAGCCCGATGAGTAAATCTGTAGAGCGGCGCCGACTATTCCGGTATTTGCATCTATTCCAACTGCAAAGTCCCCTCCATTGAATGACGGTTGGGCTAGGTTCGTGGTTAGAACGCTGGATGTATTGATTTGATTGAATGACAGTTCAGTGAGGGTAGGACTGGCACCGTCAAGGACTAGGGCCCCATATCGAAATTCTCCCACTGCCGAGATATATTGTGGAATGCCCCAAGCGCTATCGAAAGTGACGTATCTCAGACCGGTCTCAGCCAGATCGATAGAACTCCTCATCAGAACGCCTTCACTGCAGGAAGGATCGTCTATCCAAATCTCTTGATTGCCATAGCTCATCCCGTAGCACTCTCCGGTTGCGCTCGCGTTAACTGGCTCGCTCCACCTTAGGTTGATTCGCATAGCTGGACCTGCATTGGAGGATGCTCCGCATGAAGCCACTCCAGCGCATAGGCTCCCCCTGACATCAAGATGGGTTCCGTTTGGAAACTCGATCGTGGCTCCTGGATTGATGATGAGTTTGGCACCGGGAGCTATCGTTACATCACCAGTTAGAGTGTGGACTCCTGCCCAGGTCTCGGTCCCGGTAATTGTCCCCGACGTAGTCTCGTTGGAGGCTGAAACTGTGCCAGCCGGTAGAGCTAGAGAAAGTAGAATGCTGAACAGGAACAATCCTGTAAGGGAGAAAGACCGCATCTTTTTGTCCCGGGCCATTATCCTTCGGACGACAACTGGCCAATATAACCATACGTTACGTCGGCGTCAATTTGCATCAGGTGAATCGGTAGTCTCAGTTCCTATTCCGAACTCCTTCTGAACCTGTGTTGACCACTCAATTGCATCCAGTAGGCCGTACCCACTTTTCTGGTCATGTGTCTGAACTTGATCTACTGTTTTCTTGGCCGAGTTAGCCAGTGCAACCTTGACCAGTCGCATCTCTTGCTCGTCGATTTCTCCGTCATCACCGGCAATTTGGTCTCCATGAATTGCAAGAATTAGGGCCAGTGCGCCTGTAACCATCACGGTGGAGTCGCTAGTTCCTGTTGAGAAGGCATAGGGAGGGTCTCTTTCGCTGTCTATGCACGACCAGAGATCAACTCCTGGGGCTATAATCTCAGGTTTCTGGTTTGGGAAAGTCCTATTTTGACCTGTTTCCGGGTCGGCTAATGCCCCAGTGGCACTATCTTTCCATGGATCTCCTGATTTTCCATGCGCCCCGACCGCAATAACTCCTGGGAGGCTTGCAGGTGATGAAACGTCCGAGGAGTTCTGTCCTGGATCAATATTTCCTGCTGCTGCGACTATGAAAATTCCCTCTCCAAGGGCTTCTTTTACTGCTTCGGTGGTATCTGATGAAGAAGCAAAAATGGATCCTGGCTCAGAGCCTAGGCTGAGCGATATGATATCTGCATCCTGTGAAATTCTACACCATCTTATCGCTTGAGAGACCATTCTCTCATTCGCAGACTTGCCATCGGGTCCAAGCGCTATTGCTACGGATAGGGAGACTTCTGGAGCTGCACCGACAAATGAACCGTTTGCGACTAATAGCCCCGCCATCAGGGTTCCGTGACTAGCTTGACCGATATCTCGAACCGGTTCGTTGACCTCAGTGTAGAAGTCTCGGAAGCCTTCCAGAGACAAGTCATAGAAGTCAGGATGATTGATGTCTATTCCCGTGTCTACAATACAGACATTTACTCCTTCCCCCATTGTTCCAGAACGCTGGAGCTCTCGAATACCAGAGTCCTCGAAAGCCCATTCCGAGTCCAGAACGTCACCAAGTACAGAATATATTGAAGGATAGACGAGCATAATAGAGACTACTATGGCTGAGAATCCTACTGCCCCCCATGGCCAAAGGAAGTTGATAATTGGGCCCATTGGCCATCTTAGCTTCCTTGCCTCCTCATCAGTGAGGCCGTATGCCTTTCCCGGATAACCCGGCGCATCTGTGTCTACTGCGGTAAGAAGGCTTGGGTCCTCTGGCTCTGGCATGAGTTCGAGATGCGAGATTCCACGCATGTTTGTCCAACCCTGTCTCCGAGGTCGTAGTATTAGAACGGGGCGCTAACTCGTCTGCTTGGCCTCTTAGTGAAGTACAGGAGTGCAGCGATGAGCATGACTAGGAAAGCATAGGATAGATACTGGAGACTGTCATTCTCTTCCGAGCTAGTCCAGAGTTGCGCTTCGAATACACAAGATGCCTTGCCCTCTGGCAGGATATCATTACATGGTTCAGATATCTCATCTATGAGTTCCCCCTCAATGTAGAATTTGATGAAGTACTTCTTTGACTCGTCAAACTGAGTGAAATCCATATTAATCAAGAATGTGGACTCGCCTGCTGCTGGAACTGAGCCGCTAGATGTTGAGTTGACTCCAACGAAATTTTCACATCTTATATCCGAGCATAGCGCTGCAGACAGAGTAACGCTGTCTGCGTTTACATTACCGGAATTGGTGATATTCAGGGAATATGTCTCAATTTCTCCAAAGGTCGCGAAGTCGCTTCCAAGGAGGTCGACGGTGCCTCCATCGATGGACAAAGATGGAGCGTCCATGACCAGTATGGTATCTCCTAGGTATGAGTTGTTATTCTGATCGGTGACCGTGAATGTTATTTCTTCTGTGTACTGGCTTGGGAGGTCTGCCTCGCTAGATCTTACGAAAGTGAAGGTTGCAGTACCATCCGAGAATGGAGATGCTGGTTGTGTACTGGGTCCGGCAACCTCCCACCAATCGCTCTGTTCGAATTCGAAGAAGAATAGTTCGTCCGAGTTACCCGTGTTCTTGAACGGTATCTCCATGGTCACCGCTCTTTCATCCACATCGAAGTAGACGTTGTCTGGCTCATATATCTCCAATCCTCTGGACGGAGGTACTTCCACTGTCAGTTCGAGTTGAGAGGAGTATCCCTGATTTGTTGAAAGTTTGACTAGGACCATGTGCCCCGAGGGGAAGTGGTGTGCAGAGCCCACAAACGCAGGAACTACTCTAAGTTTGATTTGATCAGATAAGTCAGAGTTTCCGAGGCCCAAGTCGAATGAGTGAGTGTTTAACCAAGATCCAGTAGAGTTTTGGAACTCCACACTCCACTGCGCTCCGTCGGCTCCGGGGACAGTACCTACCACTGTGTATTCATCGAATGAGTTGTGGCCTTGGTAATTCACTGTGACATTGAAGTACGCGTCACTGTACTTGCAACCTAGGTCTTGGTTCTCGAAGAGCCCCTGCCCTAGCGGGAAGTCATCTTCGGAGTCGGTTGTCCCATCTTCGTCATCGTCTGAGTCTTCGTTATCGCCGATACCGTCACCGTCGTTGTCGCTCCACTCGCTGGAGTCCCGTGGGAATGCGTCCTCACCATTGATCACACCGTCCCCATCATCGTCGTTTGTGCAGGTTTGATCTAATTCCTGGACCTGGGCGATTTCGGAGCCCTGAATGGAGAGAGTTACGTCTTGTTTGGAGACCCTCTCTATACTGAGAGTACTTAGGGGACTTTCCTGACCAGCCCTGATTGTAACTCCCTTTCCTCCAGAGTAGGAAACGTTCCTGCCCCCTTCATTCAATTCGAATTCGCTGGATGTCTGAATAGTTCCAGGTAGGAGCAGTAGAGATAGAGTGCCGTCCTCGTCTAGCTCCTCGTCCCAGGACATTGAGTTGAAATCGATCACTAGTTCGTAGTCTTCAATCTCAATTAGTTCGTGCTCTCCTCCCTCGAAGTCAAGCCAACTCGTATCTAGGTTCAGGATTCCTCCTATCGTGAGTTCGGAGTCGACTGTACCCCCTTCAACTCCGACAACGAGGGGGTCGATTGACACGAGTCCCTGACACCCTGGTGTTGCGTCAGATGTTGTGGAGTAAGCAACCCAGCTTCCCGGCTGTAGAAGCGTTGTCCACTCTCCTGCACTGTTTCCAGAGACTTGTACGCGATCTCTAGCAATTCCTTGGGATGGGATTATGGAAACAGACCAGTCACCACCGGAAACGCAATCCTGGTCCAAGTAGGAGATTGTACCTGAGACCTCTACCTCTCCTGCAGAAATCTCGATATCCTCGATGAGTGATGTTTCTCCGAGTTCTATAGTTGCGTTCTGCGTGTCGAATCCTGTCTTCTCGACTGTAATGTTCCAAGTGCTCAATGAGGGTAGGTAGGTGGACCATTCTCCGCTATCGCTGGTGGTGATTTGTTGACTATCGTCGTTTCCTGCGAGGTTAACGGTTGCATTTGCCAGGCCCTCTGAGAAACCAGGATTACCATCCGCATCGAGATCCCAGAATACCTTGCCGCTGAGCCTAACTAGCTTCTGCACGGTCATGTAAACCTGGTGATCCGGACCCACGGTGACTCCTGACTCGATCAGAGTGGAGTTGGTCAAGAGAATTCTGACTCCATCTTGACTGGTTTGATTTACCTCTACGTTCCATAGTCCTGGGACGAGTCTGATTTCCAGGGCCTGATCAAGGCCATCAACCGAAGTTTGGAAGGAGCCTAGACCTTCTTGAGATGTGACTGTGATTTCGATTTCCTCGGCATTGGCCACTTCGGAGGATGATTGCAGGGTCAGGGTGACTTGCGCTAGCTCTTGAGTGTAGAAGTTGTATCTGGTTCCCGCTGAATCCTGGTTCACAGAAATGTCCATTCTAAGACCCTCAAAGACATCCGAGTTGGTCTCGAAATCTTCAACGATCACTATCCAATCCCCTTCGTTGAGGTACTCGACAAGCATTCCTTCCTCATCAGTGAAGAATGTCTGAATCCATCCACTGTCCACTGACTGGAGTTTTATCTCGTGATTGGGGAGTACTTCCCCGCTCTCGTTTCTCAGGGTGATGTTAATCAGCCATCTTGGTTCGAAACCAACCGAACGCTCAATCGTGGAGGCGTCTATTTCCACATCGAATATTTCGTTCGTGTCATAGAGCGTATCGAACGGCTCGTCGGCAGAAGAGTTGGCCCTCTCAACTACGATTCGATATCTTCCCGGTTCTAGCGATACTTCGGCAGTTCCAGGCTTGATCCACTCGTCGCCATCGGAATCGACAGTATAACCAGCACCGTTGGGGGAAAGGGGCTTTATCTCGAAGGGGTAGTTGACGGGGGTGCCATTTGATGCGTTGTTGTCTCCCTCGTGATCAATGAAGAAGTCGATGCGGACGGTACTGTTCTCCAGTGGTAAAGCCAGCAATTCTACTACTCCTTCCATGGAGGTGTTGACTTCCTTTATCACGGAATTGGAGGACATCCCACCTGCGTCAAGTGTGAATGACCAGTTGCCTACTGGTAGGAGCATATCGAAGCGCCCCAAGTCATCAACTTCCTCCCTCCATACAGCAGTTGTTTCACCATCGAGGTTGTTTGCTAGGGCATGGACGGGATACCAACCAGAGAATCCTTGGTTGTACGTATTACCTTCGCGATTCAGGCTTACTTCGCCAAGCACCATCATGGAATCTGTTAGTTCTATAGTGACGTTTTCCATCCCTTCTTCTACCTGGAAGCTGGTACCGTTAGAATAGAAGCCACCGGCACCAATCATCCTCTCAACGGTCGCCTGTACAAATGCTCCACGTGGTAGAAGGACACTGAACTCCCCGAATGAGTCAGTGGTCGCGGTTAGGGCGAATCCTTCCCACTGGAATACCACCTGTTGATTGTTCACCCTTGACTCAATCTGCGGGGCTGATCCGTCCTTGTCTGGTTTGTTCAGCACTATTCCATTAACGGATTGACTGACTAGGAATTGGAATGATTCAGAGATGTCTGATTCGGCTACCTTCACCCTTTGCCATAGTTGCTTATTATCACCCAGAGTGTAGTTCAGAACCCAATCGCCATGAAGTAATTCTGCGTGGTAGGTTTTAGTTTCATTGTCGAAAATCGCAGATACTGGTGCTCTATTCTGATCCTCGGGCAAGAACTGCAGCTCTAGGTCGTCTACTCTCGTTCCTTCGTCTGAGAGGGTGAATGTGATATCAGAAGTTCTAGGTATCTCGGATGGGAATGAGGCCAACGTACCTTGGTCCGATTCAAAGGTGAAAATCTGTGACAATTCTGGGAATCCGTCCTCGTCTAGATCTATTTCGGCGATGTAGGTTCCTGGAACAATTGGGCCTACTTCGAAAGAGCCAGTTTCATCTGTAGATACGTAGCACGGATGGGTGATTACTCCTTGGCACTGTACTACAGAGTCTTCGCTCGACCCATTAATTGAGAATATGGATACTCTTTCCTCGGAAACTGATTGACCAGAATAAAGGGATACTTGGCCCTTTATTGCGCCTCCGTAAATCGAAACTGGGGATTGGATATCTGTTGAGGATAGTGGAATTCTGAATGGTGCTGTTAACTCCACAGCGTCCCCGTCCCCGAAGTCTACGGATAACACGTATTCTCCAGGTAGAGCGTCTACAACGTGGAACGATCCAGGACTGACCATGGGTCCGCTGAATAGAGCGTGTCCCGTGAAGGTGCCCGTCCCGTTTATTGTCCCGTACGACGATAGATTCTGGTTTGAGTCTGTGATGAATGTGCCGGATCCTATGAATGTGGCCTGGAATAGATCTCTTGTGAATTCGCTGATCCCGAATGAAGTGAACTTTCCAGAGCCGTTTATTGTCCCGTTCAGTATGTAGTTGTCCTCGCTAACTAAGCATGCATCCGAGCCATCCGGGACGGAATCTCCTGAACAACCCGGGAAGTCGCCTGTGATTGAGCCATCGAAGGTGCCCATACCGGAGAACTGCCCCTGTCCCGTGATGCTGTGGTTGTCGTAGATGGTCTGGGTGTGAGAACCGGTGAATTCCCGAACTGAAACTGAACCCATGCTCTCTACGGATCCCTCGCCCATGAATGTCGCTTCTCCGGTTCCAGTGAACTTCAGGTCTTCGCCCTCCATGGTTCCGTTGGAGGTCATGGCAACATAGGGTTGGATGGAAACCTCTTCTGAGGATGGGGTGAGGATAACTTGAGCTGAAAGTACGGGTTCTCCGTCGAAGTCCAGTTCACCAGACCATTCCAGGATTCCTGCAGCGGAAGATGAGGACACCGAGATAGGGGCCTGAATTATCTCTTGGCCGTTACTGTGTCCATCTGTCCCGGATATATTGACGATTGTTTCGGATAGCCACGTGGAGCCGTATACGTTCCCGAGAATTCCCGTTATCGCATTCACATTCCTATTCTGGGAGCTCTCTACGAATAGTTCTTGCATGGAGGAGCCCGATCCCGTCATCAGTGATGTTCTAGCTGATTCTAAATCTGGTTCTCCCGAGAAGGCGGATACCCGGATCTTTCCTGCTGGTACCTTGAAGGAGAAGAATCCATCTTCGTTCGCCTGAGTGCTACCGATGGGGATCCAGTATGTTCTCGAATCTCTGTCAACGACATGGCCGTCGACTTCTATCTCCTCCCCACTGAATGCGTCTCTCTCTATCAGTATCCTAGCATTCGGAACTGGGCCGATCCCGTCTAGAGACACCGTTCCCTCCAGAGTGGCACCGCTGTAGTACTTCAGAATCTTCACATTTCTGTTGGAGTCGTAGATTGAGCCGCAGTACTTGTCAACCTTCCCGGTTAGAACGAAATCTGTCCCATTGCTTGTGTCGGTAGCGCCGTTGCTGATGTCTAGGGTCTTGGACTCGAATGAGATGGCGCTGCTGTAGGTGGGAATCGAGGATCCAGTGGGAATTACTCCATCTTCGATCGGCGTTACTTCCCAGGGACCGCCTGACTGAACGGCGGACCAACCGGTTGAGAGTGTAGCGTCTGTTGACAGGGTGACGTCGGTCAGCTTGGTTGAGCCTGCTACCGTGGAAGCTGTTCCGGAAATCTGGATTTCCTGGCAATGTGAACCATTAGTCGGGTCATACCAATTGGATAGAACGAAGTGGTTCATCATTGCTCCTGGGAGGGCCATAGATCCCTGTAGGTAACTCCCGGGAGTCCCTGTGAGCGAGTTGGGGAGGATCCAAGTTGATGGGGTGTCAGCATCTCCTACCTGTCCGCTAATCGAAGGCAATCCAAGGGTAGACGTCCCATAGCCCACGTAGGCCCTTGCAATCATTGTGTCAAAGAATCCGGCTTGATGCTGGTAGCTCCTGTCGGTTAGTTGGATCATGTCCTCCCCAGTGGATGCACCTGATGCCTGTGCCCTGAGGTCCGACATCTGCTGGTCTAAGAATTCCTGGAGGTTCTTTGGCCCCTGGTTGGTCTCGTAGGTAGTTGTGATGTACGTATCCATATCTAGGCCAGAGAGTCCCGTAGGTGCATGGAAAATTCCTGAATATGCCCCCCTGTGATAAGACTGGAAATCCTGATATGCCCTTCCGCCCAATGGATAGAGGCGGTTGTCTACGGCAAAGTATCTGATTTCATGATTCCTTGCTGTTGTGCTTCCATGGGATTCCTCGAAGTCGGACACCTCGTAGTTGTCGATGGAGGAAATCTTGTGGTAGACGCTTACGAGTTGTTCCAGGTCCAAAGCTGCTGTCAGGAATGCCCTAGCCATGCCGAACTTCGCATTAGTGCGGTGAATTGCAGTAGATACGTCGTAGTAGTCATCAATTATGTCTCGGGTGTAAAGGTAGCCGCCAACGTTGTAGTGCTTGGCGTCTTCGAAATCAAGAATTTCGTACTCTGAATTCAATCCCGATCCACGTGCATTGTTGAAAAGGGTCCTAGCCTCTGATTCATTGGCCGTGGGTTCTTCGAACTGCTCACCTTCCTTTATGATGACGAACATGTGACCTGCATCGGACAAGGGCATCCCATCATCGTCCAGCGGATTGCCCTTGAGCATCTGTACCTCGCCGTACTCTGCAACTACTGCCATTGATCGCGTTTCCAGGAACTCGAGGTCCTCGTTCGATAGTATAGCTTGGAACTCCTGGATCTGTTCTCCGGACAATTCTGGTTCCAATGCAGCTAGGAAGTCTGCTCCAAGAACCATATCATTCAACTTCCTGTCACCGAAGGCAAGTGTTGAGATGAACAAAGATAGGGTGTCTTCCTGTCCTGAAGATAGTAGCATTGCTCCGCTGTTCGGGATCCCTGACTGGAAGTTGTCTGCCACTGTAGGGTGATCTCCGGAAGCAAGGGCCTGGAAACCGTAATCCCACCAAGATACGAAGGCTGGTCTTTCGCTGAATGGAACATCGCTGTCTTGCTCAGAAAGCCACTCATATGCCTCATTCCATCCTTGTCCTCCGAAGCTCGGTCCGAAGGTCCCCAGATACCAAAGCCCTGATTCGCTGGGGTCGTACTGTTCGCTGTTCATTACTGAGAACAAGCCTAGAAGATCCTGCCTCAGGATATCTGGTGCCAAGTCGTAGATGCTCTGATCGACCTCATTTGCCGACCTGTCATTTCCTGGTATACCAGAGTCGATGCCGTATGTAGCGTGCTGTGAAGAGATAAGAAGGATCACCATGATCATAGCGGGTATGCCTGGACGAGCCTTAGTTGCTGGCCATAGAGACTTGAAACGAGTCCTGGGGGTGCCTATTCCCGAGTTCCTCCAAACCTTGGAAAATGTTGGCAGGCTTGCTGCACTCCACAGCATTGAGATTCCGATGCCACCTACTACTGCCATAGCAGGTGTAGCGTTGATGATAAATCGGCCGGCGGACCATGACATGTAAGATGCGATCAGGGTCCATAGTCCTAGTAGAGTAAGTTCTGACTGGTTCTTCCTGCTGCCCCTCCATAGCAGTATTACTGCGCATCCTATTGCGATAACCGCTACTATAGGTCCATAGGAAGCGAATAGTCTACCGCGTTCTGGAGCCTGAGCCTCTCCGATTGTTAGGAAGATTTTATTCTTGGAAAAGTAGAATCCGCCGGTGAAAAGGATGTCCCAGCCGTTGTACCACTGAGCTTCCTGAAGTACGAATAGAATTGAAAGAATCGAGCCGAATAGTACACTCCCACCCATTACTATCAGAAGCCATGGCTTGTCCCTGAAAGAGCTGGAAATCCAACCCATAGCGAAAGTGAAGCCGATTATGTAGAACATGGGTTGCATACCGCTAGGAGCGAAGAGTAGGTTCATTCCAGGCCAAGCGTAGAATGGCGCAGGGATTATCATCGAAGTAAACATCATCTGAAGAGATGCAGAGGTGAATTGTAGGCTGTCCCTTCCCTTGAAGATGTTGATCACTACTTGGAATGAATATGCCAGGAAAAGAATTCCTGGGCCGTATACGAAACCCTTCCAGCCGAGTGCCATGATTGAGAATGCGATTCCCGACATTGTTGCATTTGCCATTAGCACTGGATTGCTCTTCCAAGTCTCCCTTATGCCAGCGATAATGTACAGTGGGTTAGCGCTTGTAGACTTGAACACCTTCTTGTATTGAATTTGCTCGAGTCCTCTGATCCAGAAGTATAGAGCGATCGCTAGGAAAAGCATGGCGAATGAGTCGTGGTCGGCATAAGCGAACGTGGATCTGCTCAGATGTCCGGGCATTAGTGCAATGAGCCAAGCGGAAATTATTCCCGCATTCCTGCTATGTGCACGCGAGGCGATTCCAGCCACTGGGACAACAATTAGTGCCCCATATATTGCTGGGAGTGAAGACATAGCCCACCATACTGCCTGTTCTGAGGGCATCTCAAGTAACCAAGATAGAGCGATGCCCCCAAGCGCCAAGGACCAGGAGAATAGTGGTGGTCTCGGATTAATCCCGCCGGTTGGGTAAGCTCTGTCATGATCGTATATCAGGTGGCTCCTCTCGGCGATTACGTAGTCTACGACACGCTTCATGTACCATGGATCAGAACCCCCAGACATATCCCAAAGTCCGGTCCCACTGGCGTTCATGGCGGGAATTACATTCCACGCGACTCTGACTACTAGGGCAGTGATAAATGCCAGAGATACCATTAGGAAGTATGAGTTCTCATTCCACCAGACTCTGAAGGAGCCTTTGTCCCTCCGAGGGGCAACGTCACCGAATACCCCTCTTGATGAAAAGAAGAATGCGAAGAAATTCAACCAGAAACCCAAGAAGAACCATGTGAAGGACTCGATGAATCCACCTTGTGAGAATAGGGAAGGAAGTTCATTTCCAATCTCATGAAGGTGACCGATGGAGTAAAGAATCCAGTTGACAGTTAGAAGAGAGGCCAGAACGTGCCATCCCTCGGATCTGAAGAAGGCATGAGTGAAGATTACTAGTGCAGTGAATGAAGCCCATGCCACTCCAAGATGGCTTCCCTCGGAGAACTCAGCGAGACTGTCTAATTGTCCTAACCAAACTAGAGGAATCATGAAAGAGGCGAATATCAATGCAGAGTATGCAGCAGCATCTGGACCTTCTCTGATTGTCGGGAGCAGTCGGAAGAAGCTTCCTGAGCCCTTTTTCTCGACAGTTCCCCTGATCAGAACCATTGCCAAGAAGCCGAGAGAGATTGAGGCCAGCCAGAATGAGAAGAATGCACTCCCTATTGACTCTCGGACCCAATCCACTACTACCTCTGAGTCGTTTTGTGCGATTGCCAGCCCAGATGCGTAAACAGCGGCTAACCTCATCCCTAGAATAAAACTGATGAAAAGCGAGGATTCCTCTGTCCTATCGGATTCATTGAGTAGAGCCGTAACTAAGCCTACGAACAAAAAGGTAGCAACGAACATGTGATTGAAGGAGTCAGGGTCGAGATAATTGGACGCCGTTCCCACTACAAGAAGAGCAACTGTAAGGCAGCCGATCCGTGAAGCGCAATTCTCCAGAGGGATCAATCTAGAAGATCTGCCGATGCATGCAGGCACCAAAACTGAAAGTGTAACGAGTATTGCAGAGTTTAGTTCATTTCCCAAATCCCTGCCATCGAGTGACGATGTTCCCAGGAACAAGAATAACAGAGATGCGGCGATTACTACAGGGGAAATCAGATTGCCAAATTGGGCAACCTTAGAGTCATCTTTCTTCGATTCCATCCCATCCACGGACCTATTTGCCAATGATTCAGCATCGCGCCGACCTGAACGGTTGTTTTAACCGTTCGTAGAACGGTTGGAGATTGGAGCCTCAAGAAGAATGAGTATCACTAACCCGAAAGTGCTCTGAAACCGATATCTTCGCGGTAGTGGGAGCCATCGAGAGTGATGCCTCCAATTATCTGGTACGACGCCTCTAGTGACTCGTTGAGCGATGGAGCTAAACCGGTTGCGGAAAGGACCCTTCCTCCATTGGAAGTTAGCTTGCCTCTCTCATCCATTGATGCTCCTGCAAGATGTACAAAACCCCTAACTAGGCCCTCATCAATTTCAGTATTCCAACCGTATATTTCCCTTCCAGTGACAACGGCTCCGGGATACCCCTCTGAAGCAAGGACGACAGTGGAAGCATGGAGTTTCTTGAATTCTACCTGAGTTTCTGAGACCCTCCCCTCTGCTGCTGATAGAAGCAATTCCCCCAGATCCGACTTAATTAGCGGAATAGTGACCTGAGCTTCTGGATCCCCTAGTCTGACGTTGAACTCTACGACGCTCGGAGAGCCCTGCGAGTCAATCATTAGCCCCACATAGAGGCATCCCCGATAGGGGGTGCTCGAGTTTCTTAGATAATGGTGCATAGGTTCGATAATCTCCTCCCTCGCCCTTGCAAGCACAGAAGGTGTGACAATGGGGGCGGGTGAATATGCCCCCATACCACCAGTATTCGGCCCAGTGTCGTTATTCCCCACTCTCTTGTGGTCTTGACTAGGTGGCAACATCACATATCCAGACTCGTCCATAATTACTAGAATCGATGCCTCCTCTCCTGATAGATGCTCTTCAATAAGCACGAAGCCGTCTTCTTCTATTCCATATTTTAGAGCCTCACGAGCATCTTCTCTAGATGTGGTCACGGTAACTCCCTTCCCCCCTGCTAGAACATCTCTCTTGATTACCCAAGGAGGTTCGAAAGAGTCTAATGAGCCCTCTATTTCATCAAGATTCTCAACCCTGTGAAATGACCCTGTCGGGACTCCTAATGATTGCATTAGCATCTTTGCATGGATTTTCGATCCTTCGAGAAGAGCACCTTCCGAATGTGGTCCGAAACTGGGAATCGAATTTGCTCTGAGCCTGTCAGAAAGGCCATGCACCAGTGGAGCTTCTGGACCAACAACAACAAGAGAGACCGAGAGTTGGATTGCGAGATCTACTATCCCTTCAATATCGGAATCGGAGACTTGATGATTTTCTGCCACCATGGAAGTGCCGGCGTTTCCTGGACTGCAGTGAACCTTGGAAACGGAGTCGCTCTTCGATAGACCCAGAGCAAGCGCGTGCTCCCTCCCTCCACTACCGACTACCAGCACTTCGATGCCAGCCATGCATCGCGCTGGCTATTTCAGTGATAATGGATTGCACAGTGAGGTTTGGCTAGTAAGGTACTGACTTAAGACCGAGTTTGTGTCCTAAGACATTGAAAGATCTGTGTATGATTGGAGTGAAAACAAGTAGAATTGCCATGCCCATCAGAAGTTCGGAGCTTCCAATCAAAGAGGGAGAAAGGAATAGTTGTCCGAATATGAATGCAGAGGCTGCGAATGGAAGGGTGTCTAGAAGCGGTGCTTCCGAGCTGACATCCCCCTCTCTCTTGTGCCCCCTTCTTCTCTTGACGAATGACCCTGCTGAGTCGCCGATCATACATCCAAGCCCTAAAACACAACCCATTACGAAGGCAGTCATTGGCCCTTCACCCATGTAGAACCATGCATCTGAAATCTCTACCGGGCTAGTTCCGTAAGAAGAAAGAGGATCTAGAAATGGAGCAGAGGCCACAAGGTTGTCTCTGGCAACTGAGTGAGTTAGGACCCCGAGGATACCCCCTCCAATTGTCCCTCCCAGTAGTCCATTCCAGGTTTTGCCATCGCCTAGCATCCTATTTCCATCTGAGAGAACCCTGCCCCCATCTATCGTGTAAACTGGAATTCCAGTCATATCTGGAATCCACTTCCCCCCAAGCATTGCAGCTGTGTTAGAGAGATACCCAGGAAGGTAAAGCCACAGGACGAGAAGTGGAGCAATGAATGGGTCATCCCAGGGTAAAGAGTCGGAGGACATGGGAGTGGCAGGAAAATCAGGAGGATGAACCTTCGCACTTACTCCGGCACTATTCAAACAATAGATTGTTCAAACCTGTAGGGGTGAGGTTCATGTTCCTAATTCTGAACGGGGCGATAATGAGGAAGATGGAAGTAAAACTTTTGATCGCAGTCCTGTTACTCTCGGTTTCCGTATTTTCTACAAATGCGTCAGCAGAAGGAGACGACATAATCATAGAATCAGATATGACCTGGTCCGACGAAATGTCCCTCACGCAGAATGTGAGGGTGTTGAATGGGGGGTCCCTGAGCTTGGTGGACTCAGACTTGACAGTTAGCAATAATGTGCAAATATTCGTGGATTCTTCCTCTTCTTTGAGACTAGTAGACTCGGATATTTCTTCCGATAGCCCCCCTGGTGGTCTAGCAGGGTTTGGTTACTGTGACGTATCGAACATGTCGGCAGTCAGAGCGACAACTGCGTCGGAGCAAAATGTGAGGATGTACATCCGACCAATACAGGGATTTTCCCTAGACGGAGCCACGGCACATTTCGGAAACGAGACTAAGGAGCTTAGCGGGGAGGAGGATTTCGTACCATTAGGTAGTGGCCCTGTTGACGTTTGGGTGGGCCTGACCGGACCTCTGTGTCATCCTGTTTCCATCAGTGAGATTAGTGTCGAGAGGGTTGGCCAAGAAAGGATTTGGCGCAGTGCTGCAGATTTCCAGCATCGAAATATGATGGTGTATGGCGAAACTGGCTTTACCATCGAAATAAATGGCCACATGGAGTCAATCGGGTCAACCATTTTCGGCGGGACGATTAGTACCTCGGGAACCCTGAGGATAAACGATACCGTACTTGACAGGGTTGGTCCGATAATTCTGGAGGAAGATGATTCTGAAATCATCTTGGGAGGTAACACTGAGTTCACTAACAGCACTGACGACCACGATGTTAGGGCTAGAAGTTTCTCGACCATTGAGTGGGGGGATGATGTCATCGGATCTGGAGGGTTAACGGACAAGTGGGAAAGGAGATTGGCGGGTCAGAGTCTTTCATTTGATGCCATGTATGTTACCTATGAGATTACAGGAATGCATAGGTTCCCAAGCTATACCAACTTCAGTAACGAGATGGGTATTTCGTTCATTGACGGAGGAAGGGAGAGGGTCGTAGAGATTTCATGGTCGGATGACAATTCATGGGAGACTGAAAGGATTTGGAGCGAGCAAGCTATCGTTACAATTACAGATTACAGAACTGCATGGAATCCTGAAGAATCAGGAATCGGGGACTACGGGGGCGGGCAATTCCTTCTCGGATGGGATAATCAAGTTGTTGTAGACAGTGGAATTCCAAGTATTGGATGGGTTTCTTTGGGTGTGGTTGATGATAGTGGAAATACTATTGAAAATATCTCTGTAGGCAATTCCGCAAATATGGTTGCAGTTATAGAAAACACCGGCTCAGCTGCTGCATCTCTGGCAATAAACTGTGAGGACGTCAGTACTGGATCTACTGCACAGATTTCACCGTCCTTCCCTAATGCCCTCGTTAGCGCAGGAGAACAAGTTAGTATCCCATTCAGTTGGAGAGTAACGGTCGAAGGTACTGACTCCCTTAGTTGCAGGATTCTAACTCCCACTCAACTCGTGGAAGAGCTCTCATTCGGAGGGGGTCAGTTTTCTAGCAGTAGCATAGAGTGGACTGAAGCTGAGGAAGATGGAAGTTCGACCATGGTGCCAGCTCTAATCGCACTGATTGTGGCAGCGGGCATAGGGGGTTACTTCCTTCTATCGATCTACACAAAAACCGAAGAGGGGCTCGAAGAATAAGCCTATCAGAGAACTCCCTGAGCCATTGTAGCCTCTGCTATCTTCAGGAATCCGGCGATGTTTGCTCCAGCCACATAGTTTCCTGGCATACCGTACTTCTCCGCTGTCTCGAAAGCGTTCTTGTGAATGTTGACCATTATGCTCTCTAGCTTCTGGTCTACTTCCTCCCTAGTCCAACTCATCCTTAGGCTGTTCTGACTCATCTCGAGACCTGAGGTTGCCACCCCTCCTGCATTGCTAGCCTTACCTGGACCGAATAGAATCCCGTTTTCGTGAAATACCTCGATTGCTTCGGGATTACATGGCATGTTCGCACCCTCCGCTACAGCAATCACTCCGCCCTCGACCAGCATCCTAGCTTCTGCCTCGTTAACCTCATTCTGAGTAGCGCAAGGCAGGGCAACATCGACTTGAGTCGCCCACAGTTGGTTATGATTTGGCTCAGGCTTTGATTCGGTGTACTCAACTCCATCGAATTGATCAGCGTACTCCTTGATTCTGCCTCTCTTGTTATTCTTTAGATCCATTATCCATGCAAGCTTTTCTCTGTCTATTCCAGATTCATCATAAATATAGCCGCCACTATCCGACATTGTGACGGGCTTTCCTCCGAGATCCAAGACCTTCTCACAGGCGAACTGCGCTACGTTTCCAGAGCCACTAATCGCTACTCTTGCGCCCTCGAATGACTTGCCCTTCGTGGATAGCATCTCTCTTGCAAAGTAAACCAAACCGTATCCAGTTGCTTCTGGCCTGATAAGCGAACCACCATAGGAGAGTCCTTTCCCAGTTAGAACTCCTGCAGTGAACTCATTTGCTAGTTTGCGGAACATCCCGAACATATACCCTATCTCTCTGCCTCCAACTCCGATATCCCCCGCAGGCACGTCTAGATCAGCACCAATATGCCTCCAAAGTTCACTCATGTATGATTGACAGAATCTCTTGACCTCGGAGTCTGATCTCCCTTTGGGATCGAAGTCTGAACCTCCTTTTCCACCGCCCATTGGCAGCCCTGTTAAGCTATTCTTGAACACCTGCTCAAATCCTAGGAACTTCAATATGGACAGATTGACGCTTGGATGGAACCTTAGCCCGCCTTTGTAGGGCCCTATTGCACTGTTGAACTGGACCCGGTAGCCCCGGTTCACCTGTAGGGACCCTTCATCGTCGTACCATGGTACTCTGAACTGAATTACTCGCTCGGCCTCTACCATACTCTGTACGACTTCCATATATTCTGGATTCTCAGATATCACGGGTCCAAGGCTTTCTAGTACTTCTTCCACGGCCTGATGGAACTCAGGCTGGTTTGGGTCTCTCGTTATCACTGTCTCGTAAACTGTCTTTATCGCATTGTCCATTTGGTCACCAACGATTATGTTGACCCTGATGTCGGGCGGGCGCCCCTGCGGATGTTCCCCTTTTCAATGTTCCAAGTACCTAAACAGAAATGGAGAGGTTATTCGAACAGTATCTTTTGGGCGATTTCCGAGACTCTACGCTCGTTTCCTGATGTTGTCATCACATATACTGCCTCTTGACTTACCTGCCTCCTCCTGAGAGCTTCAGCCATTGGGGTTACCTCCTTGAGCCACCTAGTTTTTCCATCGTCCCCTAGTATCTTTACGTCCACTTGGGCCATTCGTGGCTCGGAGAGTAGGAGTTTCACACTAGGAACATCGATCGCCACATATCCAGGCTCTAGGCCGGCCCGGTATGCAATATCGTCCTCCAACTCCCTCCTTTCAGACGGGTTATTGGCCGCCTTTGCTAGCCTTTCTACCTGCTCTTGAGTCATATCTTCCTTCCTCCTACTTAGGCAGACTTTCAGTAGATTCCTGTACTTGAGCCGAGTAACCATATCTCTAGAAAATCCCCCTAACTTGTCTAATTCTGCCCATATCTCGGCATCCACCCTCCTCTGGAGATCCAATGAGTCAGGGAGATTCTCTCCCGCCCGCTCGACCGCTCTTGAAAGCATCACTTCAGTCACTCTGGTTACCCTGTGGAAGTAAACAGCACTGTACATCAGCCCTCTTGCGACTAGCATCCCTTCCAGAGAAGATAGTCCCCCTTGTTCTACAACAATGTCGCCGCTCTGACTTCTCAGGCACTCTATGAGACGATTGTGGTCCACCACTCCATGCTTGACTCCAGTAAAGTGGGAATCTCGGAGAAGATAGTCCAGTTGGTCGCAATCCACAGGACCGTGTACGAGCAGAGCAAGGGTTCTATCCTCTCCGGAGAAATCGGATTGTCCCTCTGACCAGCTCAGCAAGGACCTCTCGGTCCCAGATGCATCGGGACCAGTAATTAACGAAGAGACGAGTTTTGGGTCGAGGCCTCTATCCTCCAGTATCTCGGGAATGGACTTTCTATCATCGAGGGATTTCCCTTCACCGTCGACTATGACATCATATTCGCCTAGGATTATTCCCTTGGTGACCTCCATGTGATCAAGGCCCCCTCTATCAGCGAGTATATGCTCCAGAGTGTGGGAATATGGACCATGCCCGACATCGTGCAACATAGCTGCAACTTGTAGGGTATCTTTGTCTAAATCGTCCATTGAAAGAGATTCTGCCATCCTTCCCGCAATGTGGGAGGCCCCCAACGAGTGTTCGAACCGAGTATGATGCGCTCCCGGGAATACCAAATGAGCGAGACCCAATTGCTTGATGTGGCTGAGTTTATTCATCTCCGGTGTTGAAAGAAGGTCCTTTGTCACACCATCCAATTTGAATTGGCCGTGGATTGCATCGTTGATGACTTTCACAGTATCACAGAGAATGCCGTGCAGTCATGTGACTTGAATCGCACGTTGCTTGATTGGAACGGATTATTTCATTAAAGGTAATTTGTAATTCAATTGCAATTCAATTGCAATACAATTATATGCTGTACGCTCCTCTCTCAGTTTCAGGAGGGGCAAGTAGGTGGCCGGCAACAGTCCAATGGTATCGCTAAGGATTCCAGAGGATCACCTCCTGGAACTAGACAGGCTGGTTGGTTTCGATGGCATGAGGAACAGGTCTGATGTAATTCGAGAGGCTGTCAGGAGGATGCTTTCCACTCCGCTTCCGGGCAAGGGAGATAGGATAGAGGTAGACTTGGGGCCGGAACTTACTGTCAGGCTGAGGGACTACTGCAAGATAGTCGGAGAGCCAGCAGATGTTGTCCTGAGGCAATCTGCGAGGGAAATGATCCGCAAGGAGATGATCGAGGGGGCCACT
>CACGIE010000002.1 GCA_902573015.1 uncultured Candidatus Poseidoniales archaeon
CGACACGGGTTTGGCATACGACAACATCGATCTCGCAGTAGAGGTCGGCCAGACTGTATGCTGGATCTGGGAGGGCGAGTCTATGGCTCACAACGTAGCTGAAATCTCGAAAGAGGGGGACACGTCGAGAATGATCGGTGGAGAGTACAGCGGAGAGTCGAAGGCGACAGTCGATTACAGACTGACATTCACCGACGACGAGACCTTCCACTACATTTGCGAGCCACATGCGACGATGGGGATGGCCGGAAAGGTCACCGTTGGTACTGGCGTGCAAGAGGTTACCACTCCTGAGCCAGTCTACGAAGAGGAGAACAACACCCCAGGATTCACAGTTCTGGTCTTGGGAGTTGCGGCAATATCTGCAGTGGTTCTATCTGGAAGAAGGAGATGGTAGGGGCTTGAATCTCCCCTTGAAGAAGGTAAAGACTAGTTCCCGCCTAGATTGGTGGAGTCTGGTCTGAAACGGAGTGACCTGCGGAAGTGATCCCAAACGGGTGATCCGCGGGCCTCCAAAATTCTTTGAATATTGGAGAATCATCAAAATATTCCCAGTTGACCCTACCGATTGTCCCACAGAGACTTCTCAAAGGACTACTGGTTCGAAGCGTCATGGGAGATGCGGACGAACAAAGTGAGCACATGTACTACAGAATGATGGGCAATACGGGAATTCAGGTCTCGGTCCTTTCATACGGATTCTGGGCCACATACGGCATCAAAGACAGATTGTCGGGCGAAGAAGGAGTCAAGACGGCAAAGGAATTGATGAGCATCGTCCGAAATACGGGAGTAAACTGCTTCGATCATGCTGAGGCATACGGCAACCCGAACGGCGAGGCAGAGAGGATTTTTGGGATTGCCCTGAAGGAGCTGCAAGAGGAGGACCCACACCTTTGGCGACGCTCTGACTTAGTCATCACGACCAAGATCTTCTGGGGCGGCTCTGGAGTCAATGAGTCTGGGCTTTCCCTGAAGCACTGCAGAGAGGGGTTGGATAAGTCTCTCTCTCGCCTACAACTTGACTACGTTGATTTGCTATTCTGCCACAGACCTGACCCCCATACCCCAACCTCAACGGTTGTGCGATCCATGACGCAGATGGTTCGTTCAGGAAGGGCCACGGCATGGGGAACTAGCGAGTGGTCTGCACAGCAGATCACAGAGGCCTTCTGGATTGCGAAGAGCGAGGGCCTCGAACCTCCACAATTCGAGCAGCCCCAGTACAACATGCTGCACAGAAATAGATTCGAAAGCGAGTACTTCCCGATTTTCAATCCACCATACAACATTGGGACTACCATCTGGAGTCCGCTCAGATCCGGGTTCCTCACGGGGAAGTACCTGGAGAGCATCCCTGATGACTCCAGAGCAACCCAAGAGGGCTACGAATGGCTCATAGATGATCTGACAGAAAGGAAGGAAAGAGGGGAGTTCGAAGTAGTCTCCAAACTAGTCGATTATGCGAACAGGATTGGTTGCACTCCTGCTCAGTTGGCACTAGGGTGGTGCCTCAAGAATTCCAATGTCTCTACAATCCTGATGGGTGCAACGACCGCTAGCCAGATCGAAGAAAACATGGGCTGCATAGATGTGGCAAAGCAACTCACCGACGAAAACTTGGCAGACTTGGAAGAGATTCTCGGGAACAAGCCAGAATCTTGGATGGGACCAGGTGGTGCGGGGACCAGGAATCTGAAGACGCTATGAGGTGGACTCAGAAAGGCTGGACTGATTGTTTTCGAATGAATGCTGCACTAGTACTTCCAAGGCAACTATCTGGAGTGTCTCCTCGTGTGTAGAGGCTAGGACGACTGGGCAGGCGACTCCCTCGTCAGCAGCATCCTGCCATGTCTGCGCGCAAACGCACCACCTATCGCCGGGTTCCAGCCCTGGGAAACCGTGCTGAGGAGCTGGGGTGATCAAATCATTTCCACGGGACCTAGCGAATTCTAGGAATTCTTCAGTCACGACACAGCAAACAGTATGCAACCCCCGGTCATTTCTATCCGTGTTGCAGCAACCATCGCGGAACCACCCTGTTAGAGGATCTGTGGAGCAGGTTTCCAAATCTCCCCCTAGTACGTTGAATGATGGTAGCATGGCTATGCCTCGTTGATTCTGTAAATTAACCCATTTATCCGGCCTCATGAGTTTCCATAGACTCGCCGAGACTTCTCATTACGGTTGTGGCCGATTCCACGCTGCGTATCGTTTCCACACTCTTTCCAGCGGACCAAATGTCTGACGACTGAGCGTTTTTGGCCATCTTACTCCATCTTCTAAAGGAGATTGCGTTCATGAGCCACCTAGTCCTGTGCTTGAACCTACCAGATAGGAGCTTCCTGATCAGCCAGTTGTTTTCCCTACTATATCCGGGTGTCTTGATTACGGAAACCGGGATTCCGGTGAGTTTTGTGGTCCAATCGATGTCATCCTCGCCAGAACGAACTATCGCTTCCTTGTATCCGTCTGGCATTGAGCACTCACTGGTAGCGATGAATCTCGTACCCATCTGGACCCCGTCATATCCCACTCCCATAGCATCCTGAAACTCGATCTCACTACCAATTCCTCCCGCGCAAACCAAGGGGAGGCCTAGATCCTCCAAGTCTTTGTACATCTTCTCCATGCTATCTGTTCCGAGATGCCCTCCGGCTCTGTTGTTCACACAGATGAGCCCGTCTACCCCGCAATCTACTCCCTTCTCTGCATGATACCTCGTAGTAACGTCATGATAGACGAAACCCCCTCTGGCATGGACCATATCGCAAACCCAGTCTGGCTTGCCCAGAGACGTCACGAAGAACCTGATGCCCTCATCAAGAGCGATTTCTATCCATTCGGACATCCTGCGGAGGTACTTCTCGTTACCCTTCTCAATCAATGCATTGAATCCTATCGGTTTATCTGTTAGGGTTCTGATGTAACGAATTCCCTCCAGAAGGCCCTGAGTCAGATCTGGCTTGTCGAATCCGTGAACCACAGTAAGGGATACTGGCTGGATTATAGACATCCCTCCGCCATTTGCGGCTGCTGCTACGAGTTCTGGGTTTGAGCAAGGGTACATGGCTCCGCAAATTATCGGAAACTCGACGCCTGTATGCTCTGTAAGCCTGTTTCGCCCCACTTAAATCGATTTACCCGAGCATGGACAGAGAAATAACAGTTGATGGGTGAGCGAGTCCTGAAATTGCTCAAATAGTTCTATTCTCCGGAGGGGACATGGTTGACTTCCAACTCACAGAAGAACAGATGATGATTAGGGACATGGCAAGAGAGTTCAGCGAGGAAGAGGTCCTACCCCACGCTGAGGAATGGGACCGAGAAGGCACTTACCCAAGGGACGCCATTACCAAGGCCCACGAATTGGGGCTTCTCAACGTCACAATTCCTGAGAAGTACGGAGGAGCCGGGATGTCGACTGTGGACGAGATGGTTATCTGTGAGGAGCTCTCAAGAGGCGACCCTGGGTTCGGGACTGCTTCTTACCACACTATGCTCGCTTCATTCCCCATCTTGACTGGTGGCACCGAGGAGCAGAAGGCGGAGTATCTTGGAAGAGTTACTGAGGGTAAGCTGGCTGCATACTGCGTGACAGAGCCAGATGCTGGATCTGACGTCCAGGCACTGAAGACCGAGGCAGTCAGGGACGGGGAAGAATACGTGATCAATGGGAGCAAGGCCTGGATTTCCGGGGCAGGATATGCAGACTGGTTCTTCGTTCTGGCCTACACCGACAAGTCTGCGGGTTATGGGGGACTCAGCGGTTTCATCGTAGATGCCGATACTCCGGGAGTTGAGCTTGGAAAGAAGGAGGTCAACATGGGTCAGAGGTGCTCAGACACGAGGGGCGTCAATTTCACCGATGTCAGAGTTCCTGCATCGAATCTAATTGGAGGAGTAGAGAACGGAGGATGGATGAATGCGATGAAGGCTTTCGATCACTCCAGACCTGCAGTGGCTGCTGCTGCAGTAGGAAACGCGAGAGGGGCCATGGAGGAGGCATGGGCTTATGCCAAGGAGAGGAAGACCTTCGGAAAGCCAATCATAATGCATCAGTCGATATCCTTCATTCTCGCAGACATGGCTACGAAGATCGAGGCCGCCAGGCTTCTGACCCTGAGTGCTGCCAGCGCCCTTGACTCAGGGGAGAGGGCCACCCTGAAGTCGGCACATGCGAAGAGGTTCGCAGCAGATATGTGTATGGAGGTTACCACCGATGCAGTCCAAGTTCTGGGAGGTTATGGTTACTCAGAGGAGTATCCGGTAGCCAGAAGGATGAGAGGGTCCAAGATCTACCAGATATTCGAGGGAACAAGCCAGATTCAGAGGATGATCATCAGCAGAGAGCTCGAAAGGGAGCTCTAGTTACTTGAGTTCCTCTGGCGTAGTGCCTCTGCGGCTACGACAGCCATGGGTGCTTGGAGGTTGTACGAGGGGACGAAGCCCGACATAGGGACACGGATCACGGAATCGGAGCGATCGAGGATCGGTTTGGAGATGCCGTCATGCTCCCCGCCCACGACCAGGATGACGTTTCCAGAAAGGTCCTCGTCCCATGGTTCCAGATCACCGGAGTCCTCCAGGGAGATTATCCGGAATCCAGCCGCCTTAGCCCTCTCCACGAATTCGAAACCATCGACCCAGTGCACGGGCATGAACCTATCAGCCTTCATTGATGCCCTCCTTGCTGCCTTCTTCTCAGCATGGGATAGTTTACCATCTACGAAAACCGCCTTTGCTCCGCTTACCTCAGCGGTCCTAATGGTGAAGCCTATGTTTACGGGATACCTAGCCCCATCTAGAAGCCAGCAAAGACCTCCCGATGACAGGATTTCGCCGGTCCCTGCGTCTGGATCCCTCCCCACCAATGCAAGAATTGGCGGGGGCTCTTCACCCTCGTTGACCCTGGACATCCTCCACATGTCATTCTTCGAGGTCTCGCGTACCTTGATACCCCTCTTCTCTGCCATGACTAGGAGCCTGGTCACTTCAATATCCTTGGATTCACGAAGTGCGAGTATCAGAGTGACTTCCTCGGATTCTAGAGCTGAGGAAACCTCTGCAATGCCACATCTTTGCATACTTGCCGTTTAGGCTCTCGATTAATCTGTTTTCGGTAATGCCATTATTGTAACATTGGTAGGAACTTCGCCGTATTTGTTGGGTTTGTCCTCTCCCTCATACGCGAGTAAGGCCACCAGGACAAAAACGAACCAGAAATTCAAGTACGGGATGAAAACTCCAAGGGAGATCCATCCGGGATAACCGAGATCGTGAAGTCTCCTGAAAGTGACAGCGAGACTTGGGACCAACAGAGGGCCGAAGAAAAGTAAGGATGCCAAGTCCCCATATCCATCTGCGAATACTTCCCCGAAAATGGTACCGAAGAAAGCGATGTTTGCAACGAAAAATAGTTGGAACCACCAGAACTCTGATCTCGTAGCTCTGCCACTGAAGTCTTTGAAATTCATCAATGAATTGAGTACTGCGTCTTGGAATGACATTGGACTTTCTGGTCTTGGGACCTGTAACACTTCGAAGGGCCACTCTGAGTTGTAGAGAGACCCTACTGCATTGGCGAGAGTAACTGGCTCCGGGGGCGCTTCTGGCTCGTCTTGTTCGTCTATCTTCCACCATTCATCAGCAGATGGCGGTACCATAGTATTTCCACAGGGCTATTAGTATTCGATTTATCTATTGAAAATTTCATTTTACGCTCTGTTGTAACACAGTCAACTGTTTCTCTTATCATTCTATTCGAGACTCCGCTACTTGAAAAGGGTAGATTTTGTGCATATCTTTACCTTGAAACAATCCAATAGTATATATCCACATATTTATGCCCGCGTGCATGGATAATATCCTAGCAAACAAAAACGGAAAAGCAAGAGGGCTTGCTATCGGCACATCGATAGCACTCGGAGTCGTTATGCTGCCAACTGTGGCTGCAGAGACTCAGATCCTCGCTGAAGACGATTGGGTGGGAATCAGCTTCTGGATAGCAACAGCAATGATGCTAGCCTCAACTGTGTTCTTCCTGGTCGAGAGACAGAACGTGGATGACAAGTGGAAGACCTCCATGACGGTGGCCGCTCTGGTCACTGGTGTGGCATGGTACCACTACACATACATGCGTGAGGTCGCAGTGATGGAAGGAGGCGGATCACCGCTAGTCTACAGGTACATTGACTGGCTGATCACCGTGCCACTTCAGGTAGTCGAGTTCTACCTGATTATGGCAGCTATCGGAGCAGCCACCTTCGCCATGTTCAGGAACCTGATGGGAGCATCAATCGTGATGCTTGTAGCTGGTTTCTTCGGCGAGTCTGGAGCTTGGGATCTCTTCGGAGACTCGAGCACTGAGATCTGGTGGGTCATCGGCATGGCAGGATGGGGGTACATCCTCTATGCACTCTGGGCTGGAGATGTCAAGGAGGCATCAGCGTCCGGAAGTGATGGCGTACAGTTCGCCTTCACCTCGATGAGGTGGATCGTGTCCGTCGGGTGGGCAATCTACCCACTCGGATACATGATGGGCAATGACATGCTAGACGGCTTCAATGCAGATGACATGAACATCATCTACAACATAGCTGACTTGGTAAACAAGACCGCGTTCGGTATGATGGTCTGGTACGCAGCCAAGATGGACTCCTGAACAGGCCAACGTTAGGGGGACGGAACTACGTAATCCGGGTGGCTGGCATCTAGCCAGCCATCCGGAGCAAACTAATCTCTCGATGAGCCTCAAATTCGGCTCAAGTCCACTTCATTATCACTTGCGGAGATATTTTGGGATTTCTATTTAAGACAATAGATAAACATCCATTGATAAGTAGGCCAACATCGCTTATACAACCATGACCATCCAGATAAGGACCCCGGAAGAACCAACAGAAATTGACGCCGACGCATTCCTCCCGACGGAGTTCGGGAACTTCAGGATTAGAGTCACGGTGGACGAAGACGGGAATGAGCACTGCCTAGTGTACGCAGGTGACCTTCAGGGAGCAGATGCTCCCCTGATTAGAATCCACTCCGAATGCCTGACGGGCGATGCATTCAGTTCAATGAAGTGTGACTGCGGGCCACAGCTCCAGGCCTCACTCAAGCAGATCCAGGAAGAAGGTTGCGGGGCAGTAGTCTACCTTCGTCAAGAGGGGAGGGGGATAGGGCTTCACTCCAAGATACAGGCATACGCCCTTCAGGACCAAGGGTACGATACGCTAGATGCGAATCTTGCACTCGGACTGCCTGCTGACGCTAGGACCTACGGAATAGCGGCTAGAATGCTCAAGGAGGCAGGAGTCAGAAAGGTCAGGATGATGACCAACAACCCGTTGAAGGTGAGGGGGCTCGAGGAGAACGGGATCAAGGTCGAGTTTCGTCTACCCCACATGAGCGGGGTTTCCGTACAGAACATAGACTACCTCAGGACCAAAAACGAACGTATGGGGCACATGCTCGAGCTAGAGTAGCTCTCTGACCCCTAATGATTCTCGACCGGAAGGAGAATCTCATTTCTCCTCAGGAATGGAAGAGTGGATGTTGGGTTATCGTAGACAGCCAGCATAGCAGGACCACTTGGGGCTAGTCCATTTTCCAAAACCATCCTACTCAATTTCGTTTTCATCCTATCTGACCTCCTGGGTCCAGAAAGACCCGAGAATGGGAGTGCTGCTAGGGTACATCCAGAGTATTTCACGAGATGTACGCCTTTATCATAGGGTCTAGGGAGATCTTCCAATGAGTATTCGGAGGGCATTGTGAATGCCATAATTGTCGCTTCGCCATCGTTCCACATATTCACGGGAGCAGTCATCGCAATCATCTGCTCCCTGTCGTTCCTTCCGAAGATGTATCCAGCGATCCTCCGAAATCCACCGGTTGACCCCCTCCAATTCTTTCCTTCAGTCCTCACTCTGGCCTGTACCGAGTCAGCGTATCTCCTGACTTCAAATCCGGGGAATGTCGATATGACAGCGTATTTCGGCTCCTCATACACCCCAGCCATGAGTCTTCGAGCAGGAACGTGGCTTAATCCCATATGATGGGAGGAGGCACAGTCAAGATAATGCCATAGCGCCCCTTGGGACATTCGTGTCTTCTGCATGGGTGATTGTGGGCGGATACGCCTTAGTGATGGTGATTTTCGCGATATGGGCTCGTCGAGACTTAGGGCGTGGAGATGAGTCTTACTACCTAGCAGGGAGGAGTCTGACGGGACCCATTCTCCTTGTGACCATGGCAGCTACGAACTTCAGCGCTTTCACGGTATACGGATCAAGTGGGGCATCCTACCGAATCGGGCTGTCTTTCCTACCGATAATGGCATTTGGTACAGGATTCATGGCCGTTTCCATGTACATTCTTGGAAGGAAGATTCGCTCCAGATCGGTTCAGCATGGGGCAATGACGGCTCCAGAGATGGTGATGGGGCAGACCGGATCCCGATCAGCACAACTGACCATGGCTTCCGTCCTTGTATTGGCCACTATTCCATATCTTGCACTGCAGCCTCGTGCAGCAGGTATTGTTTTCTCGGCACTATTCGGGGGCCCTGATTGGATTGGTGCAGTCCTAGTTACATTACTTGTTGTGGCGTATACTCTTACTGGAGGGCTGAAGGCAGTGGTCAGAACTGATGCCGTCCAAGGTGCAATTGCACTGGGTCTGTTGTGGTTAGGTCTGGCCATGGTTGTCAATGATGCAGGGGGCATTAGTGCTGCCATGGACGCAATTTCTTCATCGGAAAATACCGAGGGACTACTAGGTAGAGAGGGGAACTACACTCTGCTTATTTGGGTGAGTACGATGGTTCTCTGGCTCTTCGCTGATCCTATGTTCCCACAACTGTATCAGAGACTCTGCGCAGCAGAGAGCGACGCTGCAATAGGGAGAATGGCCACGCTATACCCTGCTGTTGCATGGTTGGCTTTCCTCCCCCCTATATTGATTGGGACTATCGGGCATCTCAGTTATCCTGACTTGGACAGAGCCGGTTCAGACAATATCCTCCCTACCATGATTATGGACGTGGGCGGTGAATGGCTGGGGGGTTTGGTTCTGGTTGCCGGACTAGCTGCGCTGATGTCCACTATGGATTCTCAGCTTCTAGCTACAGGATCGCTGGTGACTAGGGACCTGCTTGACAAAGAAAGTCCGGAGGACTGGAGCAGAGAGTCTGTGATCATCTCACTTTCTCTCCTAGGACTAGCCCTATCTGTCTGGTCCGATCTATCCATCCTTGACCTTGGCCTTCTAGCGTTCTCCATGTATGCTGTAATGTTCCCCTCGGTTCTCGCATCTGCTCACTTCGATGATATTGACGGCAGGGCTGTAGTTGCCTCGATCCTCGCTGGTGAGGCTGTCGTGATTCTAGCCGTAATCTCTCCCGGGTCCTTCAATGGATGGTGGGTTGAACCGGTTAGAGGGGCTGTACCCACTGCTGTGATTCCATCATTACTCGCAGCGTTAGCGGGACTGGTTGTGACTCAGCACTACTTCAATACGAGAGAAGAGTTCTCTTGGAGATTTGAGATAAATTTCTCGGACATAGCCCCATTGACCGGTCTATTGCTGGTTTTTGTAATGGCTCAGGACTTCTGGTGGTGGGGCGAAACCGAAACTTGGGCATTGGGGCTTCCTAGGTGGATCTGGTGGTCTGCAGCTCTTTCAATTGCTCAGACTGCGATAATGGCTAGATGGGTGGGGAAAGTTTCCTCCCGTTAGAGTCAAGTTTGGAACCTGTCTGATGGCGTCATGGGAGTGGGGCGAGCCTTGTTGTTCGGGACTCTGGCGTCCGTGCCAGGGGTATTACTAGCACTGATTGGGTGGGTAATGAGTGGCAGTCCCGAGGAGTGGGATACGACGCTCTGGCTTTCCTGCTATGTGCCATTCTTCGGTTGCATTGCAGCCGGATTAATAATCGGATGGAGGGATGGCGATAATCCAGATTTGGAGGCCTGATATTGCGTCGATTGGAGAAAGCGAGTAAGATAGGAGAAATTCTCGATTCTGAGTACCCAGAGACTCCCATCCCCCTAGACCACGTAGATGCTTACACCCTACTTGTTGCAGTCATGCTCTCCGCACAGTCTACTGACAAGAAGGTGAATGAGATCACTCCGAAGTTGTTCGAGGTTGCTGGGAGTCCCAAGGAGATGGCTCTTCTGGAAGTCGAGGAGATTCGTCAGATAATCAGAGAAATTGGGCTTGCCCCTACCAAAGCGAAGAACCTTCGCAGAATGGCAGAGCAGATTCTCGAAGACGGAGGAGTGGTGAGGCCTGATTGGGAGTTCCTAGAGTCATTAGCAGGAGTGGGCCACAAGACAGCAAGCGTGGTAATGAGTCAAGCATTCGGAGTGCCGGCCTTCCCAGTAGACACCCACATACACAGACTGGCAGCCAGATGGGGGCTTTCTGACGGCAGGAACGTAGTAAAGACGGAGAGAGACCTGAAGGCTGTCTTCGCCGAAGAAACATGGAATAGAAGGCATTTACAAATCATATATTTCGGAAGAGAGTACTGTCCGGCCTTGAGGCACGATCTTGCATCGTGCCCGATCTGCTCATGGGCGGCCACTAAGAAGAGAATCAGGGAAGAAATGGGTGGTTGATTTGGAGATTTTCGCAGGCAGGATTACTTCTACCGGATTCTCAAGTGGGGACAGGATTGTGATTGGAGACTGGAATGATTCGCCAATTGGTAGTTTCACTAACATAATGTGGGCTAAGCCGGATGGGACCAGGGTCCTTCTGTCCCCTTCCGAGGAGCACGCGAAATACGTCTCGGAACTATACAACTTCGAGAGTGTGGAGATTACCGATATTACCGTCGATCGGACTCGAAGAGGGATATCTATCGAAGGAGGGGGCCTTTCCATGGATATCTCTTGGGGGATAGCCCTCCCCATTCCCATCTGGAGGCCACTGTGGTTCATCGCAACTATTGAGGCATTTTTTGCAAGGGTGCTTTTTGGCACCAAGACACATGGCAGAACCAAGAACAACAGAAGAGAGTGGTACTCGATTAGATCGATATCAAGAGTTCTGAATGCTGAAGCGAGCTACGATGGTCTTGAGCTCGGGGGATCCGAGAGTTTCACCACTAACGCTTGCTTCGGATTCAGCGAGCCTCCATCTATGCCTGCTTCGGTATCTCTGAAGAGCTATATCGAGTGATGGTAGCCTTCATGAGTCGAGTTCGACACGCCGTTGCATGGCAACGGTAGAACTAGCTATTGGAGATGAGGCCCCGAGCTTCGAGGCCGAAGTAACGGATGGAGGAAAGGTCTCTCTTTCGGAGATACTTTCCACCGGGAGAGGGGTAATTCTGTACTTCTACCCTAGAGACAACACACCAGGATGTACCACCCAGGCATGTGACTTCAGAGATAACTTCGGGAGATTCGAAGATAGCTCTTGGAAGGTCATTGGAGTATCCACGGATAGTGCCAAGTCGCATCAGAAGTTCATCGATAAGCACGAGCTCCCATTCGATTTGATCGTAGATGAGGATGCCGCCCTACACGAATCCTATGGCACTTGGAGGGAGAAGAGCATGTATGGCAAGACATACATGGGAACTCTGCGTTCGACTTTCGCAATAGGCGTAGACGGGAAAATAGCCTGGGTTGGTTACGGGGTGAAAACCAAGGGCCATGTTGATTCTCTGATTGAGGAATTAAAGGTAGGATAGAATGGGCCTCGAAGAACGACGTTCGCTGGTGGTTTCCTTCCTACGCAAATGCGTGACATATGCCGATGATTCCATTAGCAGGAAGAGGGATAGAGGAGACTCAGAGGAAGAGATAGAGAAATGGGAGAATTATCGTGACTTCACCGAGCATGCAGTGATGGAAGTCTCCAATGGCGAACTCGACGAATGGCTGGAAGAGGAATAGCGGAGGAAACCTAGTTCTCTATCGCTCGGTCCAGCGAGGGTGAGCCGAGCATGTGCTTGTGCGTGTCAACTCTCATCTTTGCACCTGGGATCATCAATAGGGTATCATCCTCATTCAATGCAAATACATGGAGGTTCGTTCGATCTCCGAGATCCTGGGCCCTCCTGGAGCATACCGATTGCTGGCTGGGCATATGATTCAGTGAACTGAGGTCCACGATTACCATATCCCCCATGGAGAGATTCCCCTCCACCCCATCCAATTGAAGTCTGTGAAGGCCGTCGGGCTCCATGTAGATGACTCTCCTTGAGGGCCTCTCTGTTATCCTCTCCGTCCTCTCGGACCACCTCGACTCTCCTAGATCGTGGAATCGGTTTCCTGCCTTTGGTCCGGGTTCAGTCGCCCTCAGGCTCCCGCCTTGTGTGGCCTTGGGAGTTGTGTTCGGATTGGGCAGACCCAGGAGCCGGAACAGATTGACCACAGCCTGGCCGGCGACTACTCCTCAAAGAGGGCTTCGATATCCTCGGGGTCAAGATTGCTGTTTACGTCGTCAATTCTAGGTGCCGATGGGATTACTGGGGAGTCTTCCTTGGCCAATCCTAACTCGTCCAAAACTTCGTCCAAGTCGTCCAGGATTGCTGTATCTTCCCGTGGCGATTCCTCCGGCGGTGCGAACATCGCATTGGGATCTATTACAGGAGCCTCCGGTTCATCGAATGCTGCGTCGAAATCGATTTCTGATGCTTTCTTTTGCTCTTCTTGGTGGCTCTGCCTTGGGTTCCTAATCAATACCCAAGCACCTGCGGAGACTACGATCAAGGTGAAGATTATCGGGACGATATTGGAAGTCAGTTCATCTGAGAACGTCCTGGGCGCCTCTGCCACTTGGAGATCCATAGTTACAGAATGGCTAGAACTGTCATCTAGGACAGTTAATTTCGCTTTCTTGGAACCTCCCGAGTCATAGGAGAACTCGATCCACCTGCCGGTATAGTCGACATCGTTAGCGGGATCGCCATCACCGTCCGAGTCTGAGGTGATGTCGATGTCCCAGTGGAACTCCAGTGAGTCCATATCTGCTTGAGAGTCCACGGTCCCATTGGCGGAAAGTACGATTGAATCTCCTTCAGTGGGATTTGAGACACTTGCCGAGGCGAAGGCGGCCGGAGGGGCGTTCACAACGGAGAACGAGAACTCGATTGATGCCGATTCGCCATCATCGTCTGTAACGTGGAAGATGAGGGATTCTGGGGCAGTAGTCGAGTCTGGCCATGAGTGGACGAGGAAATGCGATTCGACGTCGCAATCGTTTCCAGACTGCCCATCAGAGTCCGAGTCATCGACAGGGTTCAGGTCGAAGCAGTGAACCAGCCGCTCTGAGTCGGTTCCCGTTTCGATTATCTGCGGGGAAATAGTGAATTCCTCATCCTCTTCAAGCTGTCCCAAGGTCGTGGTGATTGGAGAAATTACAGGGGCTACGTTCTCCACTTGTATCGGCACTATCAGGACTTCAGTTGACTCACCGTCATCGTCGAATACCTGAAGGGTTGCAAGGTGCATCCCGGAGGTATTGTACGAAACCCCGGAAATAGTGCTCCTCTCGCCGTAGCTAGAGAAATTCAGATCTGGGAGGTCCTCTGCATCTGGCCTCCAGACGTGGTTTAGAGATTCGAGGTCGTTTGAGGAGTCGTCGGCCTGGCCCCAGAATGTGATTTCATCACCCTCAAGTACGATGAACACGCCTCTGCTATCGGGAAAAATCCTAGTCTCACCCAGGTATAGTTCAGCTACCGGATTGGATGGGGCTATGTTGGTCACATGAACGGAGTGCTGGGCCGTCGTGATGGCTCCGTCATCATCGATCGCCATGACTGAAACGGTCAGGTTCCCCTCGACTGTCGGAGTCAAGGTACACGATTGGCCTACTTGACCCTCCGAGCATCCTGCATCCCACAGAATCTCTACTGGTGCAGATGGGTTCAGTGTGTCGATATCGCTGCTGTTAGTCACGAAGAAGGTGATCGGATTGGTCACAATGACTTCATCGTTGTCGGTTCCGATGGAAATCTCCGGAGGTCGATTGAGTATCGATATCGTGGACTGGGCAGTGGTCTTGTCACTCTCACCATCGGTAATTAATACCTCAACTGAGAATGAGCCGTCGTCTGGCCAAGACCATTCCAAGATGCAGTCGTCATCTATGACCTGGAACGTTGAGCCGTCGGCTTTCTGGATGTTGAACTCGCATTCTATTTCCCCACCATCGGAATCGTATGAGGAGGTGGCGTCAAGTGTCACCCCCTCATGGGTTTGGACTTCGCTGGGGTGAGATAGGAAGGCAAGAGGCAGTCCTCCGATATACAGGACGAAGGAGCCTTGGTTGTTGGTCCTGTTCCCATCCTCGGGTATATCCTCCTGGGGGTCAACCTCGAAGTAAAGGTACACGTTTCCGAATGGCTGGGACTCGGGGACTGTCCAGTTCACGAACACCCTAGATTCCTGCAGGCTCCCCAGAGGAGGAACTGTGCCAGATACTTCCGTACCATCAGGAGCGCTCACCACGATTGTAGAGTATGGGGACTGAATTAGTCCGCGATTTAACACGGGTACGGAGAAGGTCAGGACGTCTTCCGAGATTGCGGCAAAACCGATACTTGAGTCGAGAGTCAGCTGATTCCCAGTGGATGGTCGGAACCTCTGGACGGTAACCGCCGATGACCTAGTGACCAAGTCAATCTCGTGAATCTCCGAGTCTATCAAAAGAGTCCTAGCTCCGATTATGCTTTCATCGCCAATCCAAGCGATTAATCCATGGCTTCCTAGCTCCCCTGGTCCATCGGTATCATCAGGATTATCCCCCGAATTGAACACTATGTGGTACGTCCCGTTTTCGTCGGTTGTCACATTCTGAAACTGTTCATCTGATTCATACCTGAATTGTATCTCTTGTCCAGATACGCCCTGTCCCTGATCAGTTACGTTAATCCAAGCGGATATCTCGATATCAGTGGGTGAGAGGGGGTACTGGACATCGATGGAAACCAACTTGCCCCTCTGGACTGGCTGATAGCTCACTAGCTCGTGTACTGCGAGGAACCCGAAAGCCTGCTCCATTGTGCTCTTCACCTCTCCTCTTACTGCTGGACAGAACCAGTTGAATCCGGTCTCCTCCCCGTCAGAGTCGTATGCTGTCACGTTGAACGACTGGTAGCACCCGGGGTAAGCAACACCAGAGTTGCCCTGGCTGACTACAGACCAACTGGTTGAGTTGGAGTCGCTCGAGTCATCCGGTATGTCGACGTAATTGCTGGAACCGCTGTAATCAGTGGCTTGTTCGTAATCCATCCCCCAAGACTCGCCTACTGAGATCGGGAAGTCATAGTTCTCCAATGGGGGCTCATATGTGTTCTCGACGACGAGCTCACCGATATCCTGCCTCAGCCAAGCGGCGCATCCGAAGAACAGAGGATCGAAGTATACGTCAATTGTTACTTCCTGGGAATAGGTTGCTAGATCAGAAACTCTGATGATCTCTATTGTCTGCATATCCACATAGAGACAACCGCTTGTTCCATCGATTTGTATTACCCCGTCCGACTCGTATTCTCCGACCGATTCCACCTCGTAAACCAGAGTTTCCTTGCCGTCTATTTCCATTAGGTAGATGTCCTGTACCGTTCGATCTAGTGACCCATCTAGGGTCTCGACATTTGTGGACACCCCTGAGTCTGCAACGAAATCTCCCACATCTAGGAAACCATCGTACATCCAGTTGTCATTCACTCTCCAGATAGGGACATCTGCAGTCCCGGTAGTCGTCATTGCCTGCACATGTGACTCATGGGGGCTGGAGTCTCTGATGTGATAATCATCGGGTGAAAACGAATAGGAAAATTGTGCAAAGGCAAGAATGGCTACAGCCATTGTCGATAAGCAGGCGGCTCGCATGGCATCACGCAAGCAGGTCTGCCCAATAACGTTGGTTGAAGCCTAGAGGAGGTCCGCTAGCTCGTCTTTTATCTGCTCAACTGCCTCAAGAATCTCATCCTTGTGTCTGGCTCCAGTAATCACCATCTTCCCACTACCGAAAATAAGACACACCACGCGAGGGTAGTCTAGCCTGTAAATCAAGCCTGGGAACTGCTCGGGCTCGTATTCCACCTTGTCGAATGGAAGGTGGAAGGTCAGGTTGTTCAGATTGAGTTTCCTAGGGAGGGCTGCCAAAGGCTCTCCCTCTAGTATTCCCCTGATCCTGGGGTCCTCGTTCTCAACTTCCTCGTCGGTTGCTGCTCTGATTCCACCGCCATCTTCGTCGATTACCTTGGTGTTGATGTCGTCCATCTTTGCGACTTCCCCATAGTCCTCGGGATAGAATAGTGAGTACGTTGCTACCATGTTCTGGACCTCTATCTCAACATCCTTCAGTTCCCAAGTCTCTATTCCGGCATTTCTCAGATCTCCGATCATTCTCTCTATGCCTGTCTGGATGTTGTCCTCGTTCTTACCACCAGTACAAACCGCCCTTCCCGATCTGAACATCAGAATCGCTAACTTTGGATCTACTACCCTGTAGACGACCCCTGGGAACTGCTCTGGCTCGTATTCGCAGTTCAACTGGATTGCTATGTCTGGGAGGTCCAGTTCCTCCGCTACCCTGGTAGATGCCACCACATTCACTACAGTAAGTCTTTCTTCATCGCTGAGCATAGGTTGACGACCGACTTCCCTCTTATAAATGGTAATATAAAGAAGATGAACAAATAGAGCTGGTGTTTTTTCAATTGAAACTACAGAATACTTACTCCTTTTGAGCCTAATTTTGTCTGTAGTGGCCTGCCCCCGGCAATCTCGATAGCCTCAGAAACTCTAGCAGGATCCTGGGTGAGTGCCACCATGCACCCCCCTCCGCCGGCACCAGTAAGTTTTGCACCTAGAGAATGGGGCCTTGCTGCGCTGACCATGCGATCCAACTTATTGGTGCTGACTTCCAACTTCCTGAGACTTTCGTGACAAGCATCCATTGCTATTCCCAAGCCCTCCAGATTTCCAGCAGAGAGTGCCGTCAATCCCGCTCTCGTAATATTCGCAATTGCCTCCATTTCCTCCATCCTCTGTGGGGACTCAGATATTAGATTCGCTACTTTGGCTACCATCCTACCAGTTGGAGAGCCTGTACCAGAGTATCCCACTACTAGCCATGCGTCACCAATATCTGCGGGTAGGTCGACGACATTAATCGCCCATTTCCGCGATCCTTCAGGAGTCTCCAAGCTAGTATCGAAAACGTGTCTAGTTCCTGTAACATGCTCTCCTGAAACCACTACACACCCCCCAAGGGCGCTGGTCGCTGTATCTGTCGGACTGGCCCTGCCCTTCTGGGCTGTTGCTTCCGCAGAATGAGCCATTTTCGCCAATCTAATCGGATCGAGGGGGATGCGGGGGTTCAGATGTGAGTGCAGTGCAGCGCCGAAGGCATTTGATAGAGCAGCGGAAGAGCCCATCCCAGCTGCTGAGAAAAGTGAGCTTTGTACATCAATATCCAGAGGTTGGCCGTTGTACTGGAAGATATTCTGGATTATATGCGAAATATGCGGGTGCCTGGAGGGCTCGAATGGCTGACCCTCGAGAAGCCATTCATTGGAGTCTTTCACACTAACTCTTACTCCCTGCTCAATGGCCACGGCTACAGCAGGATGGCCGAAGACTACCGCATGCTCTCCGAAAAGGATACACTTGCCTGGTGCGAATGCGCTGGGCATATCTGGTGGCCTGCACATTAGGACATGAGTGTTGGCCTCTTTAGCGGTTGTTTCAAGGTCTTGTTTGTAGGCGACAGATTCGGGAAAACCCAGGTGAGCACAGATGAAGCACCCCCTCTTGCAGACTTATGGACCATTAGATGGTTGGATGATTCTGCTCCTAATGGGCAGTCTGTCAATAGGATTCTTCGTCTATCAGGTACAGAAGGCAACGCGTCTAGTGATGATTGGTGCTCCGGACTCGAGATTTGACTCATGGGGACCCAGGGTCAGGGAATTTGTCGTAGGTTGGTTGGGACAGAAGAAAGTGCTGAGGGATCGTGTTGCAGGGACTATGCACGTTCTGATGTTCTGGGGCTTCCTGATGCTAGCATCGGATATGTTTGATCTGGCTACAGCTAATGCTTTCTCTGGAAAGTTGCTGCCGGATGTTCTTGTTGGACCTTGGAACGGGATGGTCGAACTGGGCTATACGATGGCACTTATTGGATGTGTTTCGGCATTAATTCGTCGTCTGGTATTCACTCCTGAGAAGCTCAAAGGTAAGTCGCAGTTGGAAGGAAACGTAATCCTACTGCTAATTTTCACAATCACCACAACGTCATTTATGGTAGAGTCTAAAGAAGACCCCAGTGCCTTCTGGGAGCCCATAGGCTACCAATTCAGCCTCTATGGTCTATCAGATAGTACCGTAGTAGCCGCGTATTGGTTGCACATGTTAGCAATATCCGTATTTCTTTTCCTAATCCCTCTTTCAAAGCACATGCACCTGGTGATGGCCGTCCCCAACGTATTCTTCCATGATACCGGGCCTGCTGCAAAGATGCGCCCCCTTGCTACCGATGAGCATGGTCTAGCGGTGCCACTGGAGGAATTGGACATAGACTCTTTCGGGGTTAGCACATACACCCAGTACACTTGGAGGCAACTAATTGACGGATGGTCTTGTACCTCCTGTGCAAGGTGTCAGGACGTTTGTCCAGCATACGCTTCAGGCAAGGGCCTGAACCCAATGCAAGTGATTCATGACGTCAGAGATTACGCTAACGAGCACGCTCCAATTCTTCTCTCAGGAGAGACGCCCGATGAGACGATGATGCAACGGATTACCGATGAGGCGGTTTGGGCGTGCACAACGTGCAATGCTTGTGTTGATGTATGTCCACTTTACATAGAACATGTTCCGAAACTAACGGACTTGAGGAGAAACGCAATGATGGAGACTATGGAATATCCAGAGATTCTAAACACGGCGATGGGGAACATAGAATCTGCATCCAATCCGTATGGTTTTGGAGAGCATGAGAGGGCAGATTGGGCCTCCGATCTGGATGTCAAGATAGGAGAGCCTGCTGAGTACATCTACTTCGTAGGTTGTGCTGCCAGCTTCGATGAAAGGAACCAGAAGGTAGCTAGATCCACAATCTCACTTCTGAAGGAAGCTGGACTAGATGTTGGGATACTAGGTATGCAAGAGGGCTGCTCCGGGGATCCAGCAAGGAGAGCTGGGAACGAATATCTGTTCCAGATGCTAGCAGAGACGAATTTGATGACCTTCCAAGAGTTAGGCGTAAAGCGTATCATTGCCTCTTGTCCGCATTGCTTCCATACACTTGGAAAAGAGTACGGAGACTATGGCGGAGAAGAGTTGGAGGTATTCCATCATTCGGAGATTCTAGCAAAGCTACAGGAGGAGGGGAAGCTCCCCGAGGTTGAGAAGAATGGTCGCAGCATTACTTTCCACGACCCATGCTACCTAGGAAGAATAGGAGGGATAATCGATGAGCCTAGGAGTGTGATTGGGGGAGTAGATGTCGAGACTGAGAAGAGTGGAAAGGACTCCTTCTGCTGTGGTGCAGGTGGTGCGCAGATGTGGATGGAGGAGGATGCTGACAAGCGAGTAAACGAGATCAGGGCCAAGGAGCTCGCAGAGACTGGTTGCGATACAGTAGCTGTAGGCTGTCCTTTCTGCTCGATTATGGTCAAGGATGGACTTGACTCAGTTGGAGCTGAGATGGAAGTGATGGACGTTGCAGAACTTCTCTGGGAACAGATTGTGGCCAAGGACAAAGAGATTCATGGCCAGGCATAGCTAAATCCTCAGCTCGAATTCAGGCCCTCTAGTCGAGACAATCATTAATCTGAACACTCGCCGAAGTACATGAGTTCAGAGTTCAGGATGTTCGGGATGACCGTTTCCCAGATTGCTATTATGGATGGTGCAATTCTATCCGCATGGGGAGTGATTGCTTATTCTATCCAGAGTGCTGACCCTCCATCGATTACAGCGATGATTCCTGCCTTCTTCGGATTACCGATGCTCGTTCTTGGATTCCTTTCAGTGAAAAATCCTGCTAATAGGCACCACTACATGCATGCATCCATGGTTTTTGGGCTTTTGATGGCGTTGGGAGGGGCTAGAATAGCAACAACGTTTGATGGGATGTCCTGGCTTGGAATTGTCTCCCATCTTCTTCTTCTTCTGGTAGGGATCTCTTTCATGGTCGTGGGAATTATGTCATTCAGAAGTGCCAGACTAGAAAGAGAGTCCTCGGTGATTGGATGAAGCCAATCATTGGCATTACCTGCTTCATGAGGGAAGCCCAATACGGCAATTGGATTAGGCATGCTGCAATCTTGCCTTCGGCTTATGTGTCAATGGTTGACAAAGCTGGAGGTGTACCGATGATTATTCCGCCAGCGGGAGATATGACCAGCCTGTTGGATTCGATAGATGGGCTGATAGTTTCTGGGGGTCCGGACATTTCGCCAGCCAGTTACAACGAGGAGCCCGGTCCGATGACTACAGAATTCTACCCAGAGCAGGACTATTCAGAGATGGGGCTAATCGAAGAGGCTCTTGAGAGAGACTTGCCCCTTCTGGGCATTTGTAGAGGAATGCAGATCCTAAGTGTTGCACATGGAGGTAAGATGCATCAACATCTTGACACGACTCCTGGGCATGAGGGTCACGGTGGTTTCAGTGGAAAATCTACTGAGCACGGAGTAGTCGTGGAAGGGGATTCACTATTGGCAAGCATCATGGGGGAGTCGTTCAAAGTCAACTCTATTCATCATCAGGGAGTATCAGATGCTGGGAGCTTGGAAATTTCAGCAAGAGCGGAGCATGATGGCCTAATAGAGGGAGTGGAGCGTAGGGACAAGCAATTCTGCATTGGAGTTCAATGGCACCCAGAAAGGAAGGGACATGACTTACTATTCTCTGCACTAATTAAAGCAGCGAGGGGTTGATGTCTGAAGTGCCATGTCAATAGGTAGTGGCAGTCAGGTTATTCGACACTAGATCTCGGAAAAAGAGAGAATTGGTGACCCTTGAAGAGGGCAAGGTTGGCCTATATGCATGTGGGATTACCCCTTACTCGCCTAGTCACATTGGTCATGCTAGACAGGCTATTTCATTCGACATCATAGTAAGATGGCTGCGTAAGAGGGGCTTCGAAGTCAGTTATATCACGAATTTCACGGATGTTGATGACAAGATCATCTCGGCTGCCAATGAAGAAGGTGTTGACTTCCTAGAAATTTCCAACAGATACATCGACGACTACTTCGAATCTATGGATGCCCTGAACGTAATTAGAGCGGATGCATACCCAAGAGTAACCGAAACTATTCCAGAAATAATCGAGATGGTTGAGTCACTTATTGAGAAGGGCAATGCGTACCTAGCCGAGGATGGGGTATACTTCGAAATTGATACTTCACCAGAGAAGTATGGTCAGCTCACGGGCCAAACCTTGGAAATGGTCAGATCCGGGGCCGGTGGGCGGGTCGACAAAACCGGTTCTGGAAAGAGGGACCATAGGGACTTCGCTCTATGGAAGATGGCGAAGCCTGGAGAGCCTTCGTGGGAGAGCCCGTGGGGAGAGGGGAGACCGGGTTGGCATATTGAGTGCTCTGCGATGTCACTCAAGCATCTTGGAGAGAGGTTCGACATCCATGGAGGCGGTTCAGATCTCATTTTTCCACACCATGAGGCTGAGATTTTCCAGTCAGAATGCTGTCTAGGGCACGATCCAGTGGTGCAGTACTGGATCCATAATGGCATGGTGAACGTAGATGGAGAGAAAATGAGCAAGTCATTGGATAACTTCTGGACAATATCGGAGGCGTTGGAGAATGTTGACCCCCTTGTATTGAGATACACTCTGATAAACGCCCCTTACCGTCAGCCAGTAGACTTCAATCAGGTAATGATAGACGACTCGGAGATTCATCACCACAGACTTGTAACGTGCTACGGAGAAGGACTTGCGAAGAAAGGAAGCGCGGACTGGCGGGGATTCTCTTGGTTGGAAGAAGCTACAAGTAAATTTGAGTCGGGGATGGATGACGACTTCAATACGAGAGTCGCTCTTGTCGAAGTGCAGTCAGTGGCCAAGAGAATGGGAGTCCTGCTGGACTCCGGAGGGGAGTCTGAAGAGATTGCTGCGGCCATAAGCTGGATTTCTGAATACGCTGGAGATGTTCTGGGACTTCTTCCCGAGGATTCTGAGGTTCTGGACAAAATAAAGAGCCAGGAGAGTGCGAAGGATGAGATCTCGCAGCATGTCGAGAGTCTTCTTCTGGAGAGGGATGAAGCGAGGGAATCCAAGGACTGGGCAAGAGCAGATGAAATTCGCGATGAACTAACAGGAATGGGAGTAAAAGTCGAGGATGGCCCCAACGGGGCTACTTGGAGAATTGAATAGTCATCAATTCTATGAAAGTGCGATATATTACCGTCATCACGGAAGTACGTGCTCTCAATGAGATCGGGTCGAATCATAGCATCTCTGGCTTTGGCACTGATGATGCTCTTGCCTGGCTGTCTCGAGGAGGTAACCTCGAGCGAACAGGAGTTCGACTGGAATCGCGACTACGTGCTAATTGACCCAAGCGGGCACGAGGATCCACGTATGTTCGTAGTAGCCGATCCAGTAGAAAATGAGACTTGGGGGAACGCCACATGGACAGTGTTCGGGAACGAGCATGGGGGAAACTGCTGCGAGCATTACCTAGCAGCGACCAAGGAGGGATGGATACTAAACTTTGGCGGGGAATACCCGACATGGTCTGAGGACAGAGGTCTGACTTGGCAGGAATACAGGCCCACTATTTTCTCCCAATTGGGATGTCTTGAACCCAAGCCCACTGTCCCCGGACAGGAAGGACTAGGGGAAGGAAGTATAGTTCAGGCAACCAATGGAGATCTTATCTCGATGGGGTGGTTCCCTTACCCTAGTACAAGCGGAGCTGACCAATTCTACGCTTTCTTCTATGACGCTGAGGACCAGGAGTGGAGTTGGTGCTTCAACAGGACTCCAGAGCCGTTCTATGATAGATCTTGGCAGGTCGAGGTAGTGGGCCCGATAAACGGAGGCCTATATGGCAACGGACCTTGGGCCAGCCTAGTTATTTCCAATTTCTGGCACCAGGTCCAGAATGTTGGAGGTCAGATATCAACTGACGGTCTGAACTACGATTATTTCGGGTTCCCAGATAGAGATGAGAGTCTGGACGTTATGGAGGTAGATCTGAGTCCCGAAAGCCTAGGGCCAGAGTGGGACTTCACTAAGCCTCACAAAGAGATGAGGGCCTTTCCAGTTCCCTCTGGTGGCCTGTACTTTCCGAGCTACTTCATAGATGGAAGTGATGCCTTTTTGGACACTTCACTCAATTGGTGGACGGGAGTGACGCTGAATGGTTCCTCGTTGCCGTCACAGTATTGCGCATTTGACTCGTCCACTGCCCTGCACTGCGTAAGCTCGGGACAGACCTCTCTCGTGCATATGCTCTCATGGGATGGCGGGGAGACGTGGGAAAACCAGACATACAACCTCTCAGAGAGGGCCACTGAGATCGAGGAGTGGGAATTCCACTCTAGCGGGGTGCATGACCTATTCGTGCTTAACGTTAGGTTCCAGAGCGCAGATGGGCCGGACGTTGATGTTGCCTACCATGTGCGTGAGTTCTCCCAGAGCTTGGAGCCTGACGTCCTTACCTATCTCGGACAGGGGGATCTTGACTCTACTTCTGGAGCGGGTAATGACATTAGATTCGACTTCGCCAGTATGGGGATACTCCCGGATGGGGGATCTTTCATTGCATACCATGACTCGACCGATCCCGACCCACTCTTCGGAGTTGAGATGTTGATTCCCGAGCGCTATCTATAGTCAAAATTTCAACGAATTTGGAAGTGAACAATAGTCCCATCGACCTCGAATCTGTCGGATTCTTCTGAGGGTTCACCTTCGTTCAGTGAGGACTCTCCAGCTCTAGTCTCCGATGTAATATGCTGCCAATCCCTATCATCTAATTCCATTCCTTCAATCCAAACCGACAGTACTATCGAAGACTCTACCTGCAAGTCAAGCTCCTTTCTTTTGGCTTGGATCCTTCTTGTAATATCCCTGGCTAGTCCCTTCGATAGGAGGTCTGAGTCGGTGTGCATATCCAGGACAATGGATACGTCGCCCTCTTCAAAAGGTAGAGTCTGCGCGGCGAAACCCTCTCTTTCGACCCTCCTTATCTCAATGTCGGACATGGTGATCTCGTATCCTGCCAGTGCGGCAATTCCAGCTTCTATCTCGAGAAGTAGTTCTTCGGGGTCAGCCATGTCTAGCTGGGCCAGAACGTCTGGGAGATCGGAACGGCACTTGGCCCCGAGTACCTTCCTATTTGGCTCAAGGACTATTCTCTGGAAGGCATCGAGGTCCCTCTCTGTGGAAAGTACCTCTACATTGAGCTCCTCTGCTAGTATCTCGCTGAAGCGTGAAATATCTGGACCTCCGACTATCCATCCTGTCCTGCAAGGAAGCCTCTGCCTCCTGTTCGAATCAACTCTGATTCGTCTACCTGCCTCTGCTAGGGACCTCACTAGAGCCATCTCCTGCTCAAGCCCGAAGTCCCTTTTGGGTAGTGATCTGTCAACTATCTCCGAGCCGACCGGCCAGTCGGCAAGATGGACTGAGGAGCCGGTCAGGCTCCTGTGGATGTGATCTGGTGTGAAGGGGGATACCGGTGCCATGAGTCTGCAAACCACTAGTAGAACCTCATGCAAGGTGTGCTGGCACGCTCTCTTGTCGTTGCTATCTGCCTCATCCCATAGCCTCCTTCTTGATCTACGGACGTACCAATTTGAGAGATCGTTGACGACGAAGTCCTCCAACCCCCTTCCTGCCTTGTGGAAGTCCCATGAGACGAAGTTCGAGTGATAGTCATCGGCCATCTCGGTGACCTTGGAGAGTATCCAGCGATCCAATGGACTCCTTTCACTGACTGGAACGAAGCCTGAGTCTTCATCGGGATCGAAACCATCCAGAGCCGCATAATCGGCATGGAACCTGTAGACGTTCCAGAGGGTGAGGAACATCTTTGCGTACGACTCCCGAACTCCATTGGAATCAAAATTGGTAGGGGACCATGGTGCGCTTTGTGTGGTCATGTACCACCTGATGGAATCGGCTCCCTCCTTGTTGAAGTGGTCCCAGGGGTTCACAACGTTTCCTCTCGATTTGCTCATCTTCTTTCCGTCCTTGTCCAGTATATGCCCCAAGGATAGGCATCTTCGGAAGCTAGGCTCATCGAACACTGTGGTTGCAACCGCGAGTAACGAGTAGAACCAGCCTCTAGTCTGGTCTACGGCCTCGCAGATGTAGTCTACTGGGAACGATCCTTCGAACAATTCTTCGTTCTCGAATGGATAGTGCCACTGTGCGAACGAAGCACACCCAGAATCGAACCAGCAATCCATGACATAGGGCTCCCTGACCATCTCGCCTGAGCATTCTTTGTTCGTACACACTAATTTCACGTCGTCGACATATGGCCTGTGTAGTTCCTGTGGAGTAGGGGAGTCTTCGGTACTCATCGAATTCATCTCCTCTATGCTTCCGACGCAGTGCTCGGCCCCGCAATCGGGGCAGATCCATACTGGAATGGGAGTCCCCCAGTACCTCTCCCTGCTGATGGCCCAGTCCTTGATGTTGGATAGCCACTCGCCCATCCTCTTTGTCCCAGTCCATTCAGGGGCCCATTCGACGCTAGAGTTGTGAGAAAGAATCTGGTCCCTGACAGCCGTCATCCTGACGAACCAGCTGTCCATTGCATAGTATAGAAGAGGGTGGTCTGTCCTCCAGCAATGGGGATAGTCGTGAGTGTAATCATGCTCCCTGTACAAAAGTCCCCGGGCATCCAGTAGGCTGATGATCTCGTCATCGCAGTCCTTCACGTATCGTCCATCTAGATTCTCATGGACTCCGGAAACGAAAGACCCGTCCATACCAACTGTGTGCTGTGCCGGGAAACCGACCTCCATCCCTAACCTGTAGTCGTCCTCACCGTACATCACAGCAGTATGTACCACCCCTGTTCCATCGGTGGTGGTGACGAAGTCCGCAGAGACTATGGTCCAAGCTGAATCAGATGATCCCCTGTCAATTGCACCTGGGAATAGGGGCGAGTATGACTTTCCGACAAGAGCCGAGCCCGGGAATTCCTCTATCACGTCGGCATGATTTCTCATTACGTTCCCAATAAGGTCCTTGGCCAATATCAGTTCCTCGCCAACTTCGCCCCCTCCGCGTCCTTCCCATGACTCTGAAGCCGGCTCAGTGATTCTCACTCTGCAGTATGTCACATCTGGTCCAACGGCCAATCCCACGTTTCCAGGGAGAGTCCACGGAGTGGTAGTCCATGCAAGAACGGAAGCATCGTCATCTTCTAGTCTGAACTTAACGAACACTGCGGGTTCCGTGACTTCCTTGTATCCCTGTGAGACCTCGTGAGTTGAGTAACTCGTTCCAGTCTGAGGGCAGTAAGGAAGCACCTTGTGTCCACGGAACAATAGTCCCTTCTGGAACATCTGCTTAAGTGACCACCATGCCGATTCAATGTAGTCATCATGCAGAGTGACGTATGGGTCCTCCATGTCTACCCAGAAGCCCATCCTCTCTGTCATCTCCCTCCATGCCTCTTCGTAGGTCCAAACGCTCTCCTTGCATTTCTTGTTGAATTCCTCCATACCGAACTCCTCAATGGCCTCGTTCGACATCAGATCTAGCTGCTTCTGAACCTCTATCTCTACAGGGAGCCCGTGCGTATCCCATCCGCCCTTTCTCTCCACCAAGTGTCCCTCCATAGATTTCCATCTACATACCATGTCCTTGAATAGCCTGGATAGGACGTGATGAATTCCTGGTCTGCCGTTGGCGGTTGGTGGCCCTTCCAGGAATGTGAATGGCGAGTCCTTTTCCCTCCTGGATTCTATTGATTCGGAGAATGTTGACTCCTTCTCCCAGGTCTCCATGAGGGAACTCTCCAGTGAAACTGGATCGAGTTCTCCGGGGGATGAGGGGACTGTCATCGACCATTCGGACCTGTGAGTTCGTCTTGAACTTGAGGGGGAGCTAGTCGGAGAGGAAAGGTCGTTAATTGCAAGACTTCAAATGCCCAATGCGCTGGTAATTATCATGGCAGAGACTGTTCGACTAGATGTCGGAGGGATGACCTGCGATGGCTGCTCAAACAGGGTTAAGGAATCTCTAGAGGCGTTATCCGGAGTGGTCTCGGCGGACGTTAGTCACGAGGACGGAGTTGCTGAAATTAGTCACTCGGGAGTTTCCAGAGACGATCTAAGTACCGCCGTGAGATCAGTGGGATATACCGTTGATGGTCAAGGAGAAGACTTCCACTGGAGGGATTCGGCTGTCTGGTGGCAGTCTGCTAACAACACGAAGTGGTGCCTGATCGGATGTAGTATCGGTGACTTCGGAACAATAGCGGCTTTCCAGTTCGTATTCACAGATTCTGGGTGGAGTGCGATGATGATTATGGCACTGGCGATGTTCAACGGGATAATGACTTCAATAGCTCTAGAGACCTTCATCCTTCTAAGCCAGATGCCTCTTTATGAGGCATTTAGGGTGGCAATTGGAATGTCGCTTATTTCGATGATATCAATGGAGGCAGCGATGAATGTGACTGATTTCGTGCTCACAGGTGGTGCTAAGTTGACATGGTGGGTGATTTTACCTATGCTCATCGCGGGTTTTCTCACACCTTGGCCTTACAATTACTGGAGACTGAAGAAATTCGGAGTTGCCTGTCACTGAGGTTTCAGCATGGTGGACTGGGGTAAAGTTGCCAATGACATTTCAGATTGGATATCCGACTACGTCCATAGAAATAGTTTGGAAACGCTAGTTGTAGGAGTTTCTGGGGGGATAGATTCCGCAGTCACATCTACACTCTCTGCAATGACGGGAATAAGGACAATAGTAGTCAATATGCCCATCCACCAGGATGAGGGCCAGTATGATCTCTCAAACCTCCATATTGATTGGTTAGTGTCAAAATGGGGAAATGTGGAAAGATCGAAAATAGATCTATCGAACACTTATGACGAGTTGCGTTCTGATTTGGATAGTCAGAAAGTAACCGAATTATCCCTGGCTAACTCTAGAGCAAGGCTGCGAATGACCGCTCTGTTTGCTGTTTCGGGTTCCAATAATGGGATAGTAGTAGGGACTGGAAACAAGGTAGAAGACTTCGGAATCGGCTTCTATACTAAATATGGAGATGGAGGAGTAGATATCTCACCAATTGCTGATTTGTACAAATCTGATGTTTACGCGATAGGAGAAGAACTGGGAGTAATCAGGGAGGTTCTGGAAGCTGCTCCTACAGACGGCCTGTGGAACGACGGGAGGACTGACGAAGACCAGATAGGAGCAACTTACGAGGAGATTGAGTGGGCAATGAAAGAGTCTGCCAGCCCGAAGAGAGCGGATTTATCTGAGCGTGAAAGGAAGGTGTTGGATATCTACCAGAGGCTGAATAAATCAAATTCGCACAAAATGGATCCGATTCCGGTTTTCAAATTGTATCCGGACGAATGAGGCTAGGTTATGGAGGAAGAAGAGTTTTCTCCGGTCTACGTGAGAAAGGCTCGAAAGCCCTACAGCGGCATGGTTCTAGATTCGATATTCGGACTCCTCATCAGGTCAGTAGGGGCAATTGTGATCGTGGGGGTACTTCTGATGCTCGTTCCTCTGCTGCTATGAGTCATTTCCCTCTTCTGTCTTCCACCTTTTTCTTGTATGCAGCATCTGAGTCTTCGGACTTCCAACCCTCCAGATACAATCCACCCGACTTGTGGACGCCACCGATTACATTTCCCTTCCTGGGCTTCCTAAAGAGATCCTTCCTCTCGGAATGTCTGCTGAATGCCTTTGGCATGCCATCATCTCCCCTCTCCTGGCCAGAAAGGGAGTATGCCCGCCATTCGGCGGTTGGTCCGCTTCTCTTCTTTTTTACTGGTTCTTCCGACTGATCAGGAAGGGCTATTGCGAGCATTATCGCGAGTAAAAACAACAGTAAACCCCCACAAATCAGGGAGGTGCCGGAAACTAGCCCGTCTCTGAACCAACTGGCAATTGAGGACAATATGGAAACGTCTGGTTTTTCGAACTCTTGGGAGATTCGGACGAATCGGCTTGACTCCATAGAGTAGTTGCCGTCACTACATCTAGGGGAGGAAGAGTTGTTTGGATCGAAGCAAAACTGACCTATGTATATCATATCGGTGACATCTTCCCTTTGAGTGGAAACTTCACAAGCTGGGTAATGGAAGTCCTCACCCGATTCATTCAGAAGTGAAATCTCGAGTGAAAAGCAATCGTCCCAAAGACCATCCCCATCCGAGTCATTGTATGACCCATAGCTGTAAACGGCCCATCCATTGTTGGATTCGGAGTCGGTTTGCTCGAATGATAGGTTTGTCTGTGTTCCAGAGAAGGAGAACTGTACCTCCGGATCATCATCAGTCGAGTCTAGAAGGGGAATTGGGGTTCCGGTACCGAAGAAGAGGATTCCAATGAATAGTAGAGATCCTGAGATTGCAAAGGTTGCATTGGTTGCTGGATGCATGGTGATTACCAGTCTCCGGAGTACTTAGGCACTCAAGTCAGTTGTGTCGCAAGGAGGAAGGATAGTAGCCAAATTCTTGCCATACGCTTCCGCCTCCTAGGGGCTTTTCGGGAAAAGGATACTTTGAACAAACAGAGGAATGAGGTGATTCCGAAGCCTCCTGTCACAAGAAATGCCGATTCTCCTAGTGCCCATGAGGTATTCTCCAAAGATCCTGAACTGGGAGATTTTCCAGCATGCATCATTGCCAATGTTACCAAGCTTGTCAACTGCCCAACAATCAGTATTGATGCAGAAGCGTCTACGAATGGCTCGACCCATTTACTCATTCTAGGCCTAATTCCTGATTTGGTTCCTGATCTCTGCTCCTTGTATGATGACTCATCGCGATTTGACCACCTAGATCGGGGCGATATTCCCATAAATGCCCATAATAGTGCAATATATTGGCTTGTTGATTAATCATAACATACTCAAACCACCTCTGATCGGGACTTAATGTGGAATATCTAGAGTTGGTCGAGACTGCCTCACTGAGTCTTTGTGGCCTTGCCACCTTTCTATGGATGGCCATAGGATCTCTATCGAAGACAACTAGAAGCGAGATATTGGCTCAGAGGCTGATTTCTGTGATTTGTCTTTCTTCAGCTGCACTTCTTTTCGCATTGCACTATTCTGGAGGAGAGATATGGGGATCTAAGAACATTGCAAGGCCATTTGCGGTGATTGCGGTAACGATGGCAGTTGCATCTGTCATGAACATAAAGGGAAAAGATGTCCAAGGAGAGGCGAATCCTCACAATATCATGAAGGGACGAAGGGACGAAGATTAGTCACTCTGAATTTAGTTTGTCGTTAATGAAAGAACGCATGTAGTCTGGAAGTTCTCCGTTAACGAAAACTACGTCCTGAACCTGATCTAGTTTCATAAGAGAGTAGAAAATCTGCATGGCAGTCATCGGAGTAGCACTGCAACCGGTACATCCGCCCTCCAATGAGATCATTATCACTCCATCAGTGGTATCTACTACGTTTACCACTCCATCATGGGCGTCTAGAACCGCCTGGACAGGCCCGACGGAGTCAAGGATGAGTTGTTTGTCGACCATGTTGTTAGGTCTGAGGGGCGGGGGTCTTTCAAAGAATTGCCTCCTCGGAGTGTCGTGAACAGAGTTACGCGAGTCATCCTAATCGACCTCCTTGTCGAAAGATCGGAGTTTGGTCATGGCGGCAATCAAGAGGTGATTCAGCCTATTGCGGAGAGAGGTGCGGTGGAGGTCCTCCTATTGACGCCGCAAATGCAGTCCGAGGAAGCCGGTTTACGAGCTCAAAAGGAAGGTCTAATCGGGATCTCAGAGAATGACGTACCTAATTGGGACTATGAGTATCCATTCTGGGAAGAGTGCAGCATGGAGATGCATGGGAATGAGGTGGCGTTCAGAAGGATAGCAATGCCATTGCATGGAGACGATGAAATGACTCGAGATTGGATTCGGGCCATTGGGCCGGATGCGGTAGTCTGCAGCGGCTCCAGAAGAAACGTGACAATGTGGGAAGAGTGGATGAGTGGCGGTGGGTCGCTGATGAGGTGCTCATCGAGAATGGGCATTCCCACGCTCGGAATCTGCTTCGGTCACCAACTACTATGCCACGCCCTTGGGGCTAGTGTAGAAAGAGCAGAGTCAATGTCCAGCGGAGTCTGGGAGCTTGCACTCAATTCGCATGGCTCCTCTGACGAATTGTTTGCCGGCAGAGGAAGTGGGAAGAGAGGGGCCCCCGTAGCGTTATATTCCCACCAGGATCATGTGACGAACGTGCCAGAGAGTTGCTTGCTACTTGGCTCGGCCGAACACAACAGAGTTACCGCGGTCCGGGTAATGGACGATAATGGCAGGGAGCTTCCTGCATGGGGGGTTCAGTTTCACCCCGAAGCGGCCAAAGCAAGAGTGGAAAGAGCGTTCGGTTGGGGTCACATTTCTGAGGAAGAAATGGTTGCATTTCAACGTGAACACGACGGAGCTGGGGTTCTGAATTCGTTTGCCTCGGTCGTTCATGCAAATATTGACTAAACAGCAGAGGCAGTTTTACGATTGGATTTGGATTAAATAGAGCACTCGATTCGGCGAGCCGAACTGATGGTGTAACTATGGATGGAGAACAACTAGGAATAATAGGAATTGCAGCGGGTCTTTTCGGACTTGTAGTTGCATTTTTCCTCTATAACAAGGTGAATTCAATAAAGATCGAAAACGAGACAGTAGCGAAGATTACTGGGCGAATCTATGACGGTGCGATGGCATTCCTGTGGGCGGAATACAGGTTGTTATCAGGATTCATTGTAATCGTAGCAATAGCCCTTCTCCTAGGGGGAGAAGAAAACGGTCTCGGGTTTGAGACCATGATCGCATTCATCATTGGGGCGGTATGCAGCGTAGCCGCAGGATTCTCCGGAATGCGATCTGCGACTAGTGCGAATGGTCGTACTGCACAGGCTGCAGCCGATGGTGGCCAATCAGCCGCACTGACCACGTCATACAACGGAGGCGCAGTGATGGGTCTGGCAGTAGGAGGACTTGGTCTAGCCGGTATCTCCCTGATGTACTACCTTACTCAAACCGAGTTCCTAACGGTGGAAAATATTGCAGGATTCGGCATGGGGGCCTCTTCGATAGCACTATTCGCAAGAGTTGGAGGTGGCATCTACACCAAGGCAGCAGACGTTGGTGCGGACCTTGTTGGAAAGGTTGAGGCGGGAATTCCCGAGGACGACCCCAGAAACCCTGGGGTGATTGCAGACAACGTCGGAGACAACGTCGGAGATGTTGCGGGAATGGGCGCCGATATCTTCGAGTCATTCGTTGGTAGCATTATCGCAGCAATGGTGATTGCAGCAGCGAGTGAGGACCTTCTAGGCCCTGACTACGTTATGATTCCAATCGTTCTGGCAGTAGTTGGTTACATTGCTTCCATCATCGGAGTATTCTCCATTACTGCAATGCAGAACATGGATCCGGGAGCAGCACTGAGGAATACGACTTTCATAGCCGCTGGACTTTTCATCGTAGGCGGATACTTAGCCCTGGACTATCTTGAGTTGCCCACCAAGGTAATCCAAGCTGTGGCAATAGGTTCTCTGGTCGGGATTCTAATAGGGCTGGTTACTGAGTACTACACCGGAATAGAAGATGTATTCTTCTTCAAGGTACAGGCAATCCCCTACATCGGGGAAGCAAGCAAAACCGGGAGCGCGACCAACGCCATCGCAGGACTAGCAGTAGGGATGCAGTCGGTATTCATTCCAGTCCTACTGATGGCCGCAGGAATCTTCGGAGCAAACCATGTGATGGATGGCGGGGATCCAGGGCTGTATGGGATAGCAATGGCGGCTATGGGTATGCTAGGCACGGTTGGCGTTACCATGACAGTGGATGCCTATGGCCCTGTAGCAGACAACGCCGGCGGAATTGCAGAAATGTCTGGTCTAGGCGATGATGTCAGGGAGATCACAGATGGGCTCGACTCAATTGGGAACACAACCGCAGCAATCGGCAAGGGATTCGCAATTGGAAGTGCTGCTTTGACTGCCCTAGCTCTTTTCGCCGCATTCAAGACCAGTGCTAATCTTGAGGCGGCAGATCTGAGCCTGACCGAGCCAATGGTTGTTATCGGACTCCTAATCGGGGCTGCACTACCTTTCGTTGTTGCAGCTATGACAATGAAGTCAGTTGGGAGAGCAGCCGAGGACATGATAACAGAGATTAGGAGACAGTTCAAGGAAATTGACGGACTTCTAGAGGGTCGCGAGGGAGTTGAGCCAGACAGTGCAACTTGCGTGGACATCTCCACCAAGGCGGCCCTAAGGGAGATGGTGATGCCGGGCGTAGTCGCCGTATCGAGTCCTGTAGTCATTGGTTTGCTACTAGGTAGTGCAGCTCTGGGAGGAACTCTGGCAGGGGCTACTGCTAGCGGCGTCCTGATGGCGCTTTTCATGGCAAACGCTGGAGGAGCATGGGACAACGCCAAGAAGGCAATAGAGCAAGGGCATATTGAGGGCGCTGCAAAGGGCGACGAAGCCCACAGTGCTGCAGTAGTGGGAGATACCATCGGAGACCCATTCAAGGATACTAGCGGTCCATCTCTGAACATACTGATCAAGCTGATGAGCATTGTCAGCGTTGTAATCGCTGGAATGCTGACAAAGGGTGGGGAACTAGGGACTCTTTGAGACGAATCTAAAGAGCGTCAGACTCTTGACATGTTGGCCCTACCGTCGGGCATGGGTCCGTATCGCGTGTTAGCAGTGACCGTGGTTATTCTGTCGTTCTCCCTTGCCGGATGCACTGGGGGGTCCTCAGGGGTAGGTAGCACTGGATCCGACAAGATTGAGGTGCCCACATGGGAGACGGGAGACTGGTGGCTGTACACATTTTCAACTCCGGACTACAGCGACGATACTGCAAGGCTAGTTGTAGCAAGTACCAGCGAAGAAGACGGGACTGCGTACATGTTAGCGATTTCTAGCCTCACTGAAGCAAGGAGGCATGCCGTACTGAACCACAACCCTTTCCTTGGCAGAATTACCCACTCCGATCTAGGTGCTTTCGAAAACGGAGCCCCCCAGCAAGTGCTCAGTTTCCCAATGGAGCAGGGGGACTCATGGTCATTCACCCTTTTCTCAATGGAGTGGAGTGCTTTCGTTTCCGATATATCAGGAAGTACTGCGGTAGTAATCGCCAACTCTGATGATGGTTCTAGGCTGGATTACGTTTTCGACCACGAAATTGGATTCTTCCAGTCGTTCACCTGGAATGATGCTTCGGGAACCTCGAACCTTAGGATGATGTTGTCGGACTCGGGTTCTGGGCACACTGGTGACGTCTACTTCGTCAGAGGGGGTGACCTCTTCAGCGAAACATGGGAAGACCCGGGTAATGACATTGAGTTTAGGGACACTTTCCTCGTCAACGATCATCCTAGTGATGGAGAATGGGATGAGATGATCTACTTCATGGACGCAGAATGTGGTTCTGGTTCATCCATTTCCTTTACGCTGAGAGACCATATGTCAATCTCAGTACTTGAGAGGATTTGGGGGCCGGGAGCTAGTGAGATGGGCACCCTGGGCACCATTCCCTATCCTTCTGGCGAATACACCCTAACTGCGACATTCACAGGTGGATCGACGTTCTTGAGAGTCAGAATTGCCGGTGGGATCACACAGTCCTGGACACTCTAGAGGTATTCCAGAAGGTTGTCTGACCCTCCCACGAATATGGGGGCGCCTCCTCGCATATCGAAAACCACAGGGACCGTTCTATGACCGGTCTCCATCACGACTTCCTTTCGAAGGCCTTCGAAGTTATCCAGATTCACTTCGGAGTAGGTTAGTCCCTTGGAATCTAAGGTTCTGAAAGCCCGAGTGCAGTATGGACATATTGTCTGTGTGAAGACCAGGAAGTCTTCATTCGTACCTTCCATTATTTCATGCACTTGCGACAGGCTGCTCGCCCCCTTCTTCAGCATCCCACCATGGAGATTCCCCTAGGTCATCTAATTCATCGTCACCGTCCCATCTACCTTCGAGCACGCGATCAGTCTCATTCTCGTCTATGAAGAGTAGGAAGAAGGTGGTGACGAGGGTCAGAGCAGCGCCTATGTAGATTGCAGATGTGTAGTTGAAGACGGATATCATCCTCTCTGTCAGTGTGTATGCGAAAACGACCGAGGTATTCAGGATGGACATGTATGCTGTGAACTGTGTGCCTCCTACCTTGCTCCATGTTAGCCTCATACACAGAGAAATAATGCAAATAAGAGCTATTCCAGCAACGAAGTACTGGCCAATCAGATATATTGTCATGACCAAGGTGTTCCCCCACATGGGCTCCAGGAAAGCAAAGGTGGCATTCGCTAGGGCCAGTACCAAGAAGGAGACCATCGCTACTCTGCGAATCCCAAACTTGTCTCCGAGGATGCCGCCGATTATCTGCCCTGAAACTGAGCCGAGCAAGGCGATACCGCCGACTATGCCATTGTACTTCTGTTGGGACCAGCCTGCCTCATTGATGAAGATGTCAACGTAAATCGGGCTGGTGAAGTAATACAGCTCACCGAGTAGACCTGCTATAACCAGCAGGAAGGCGGACCTGACTGAGAAGGCCTTGGTCAGATAGAATGATGTTCTTGCTACTGTTTTACTGACAGACTCTGGATCGAAACGGCCGTTTCCGGGCATATAGTTGGATATTGCGCCAATTGGAGCAAGAATCAGCAATATCGGGTTTGGTAAGGCATCCTCGGATTGTGGTGAAATGAGCCTTGATTTCCCCGTCGAAATGACCGAAAGAAGAATCAGCGCGAGGCTGATCCTATTCGTCCCAGACCACGGCCTGAGATCAAATCCGAGGATTTGTTTTGCCTCTAGGGCCGGGAATCCTATTCTGACGTTCTTACCGAAGCCCCAGTCTACCGTGAAGACATCCATCACGAAGCCGAATAGCCAGATACAGGCTCCAGAAACTGCGAGGAAGGAGGAGATTGATACTCGCTTGTTGGCAATACTGTAGCCGACTATTCTTGCTACTCGGAACTCTTCCTCTTCCTCCCATGGAGCCTCTTCTGAGTCATCCACCACCTCTGCGATCAATGCCCCTGAGTCTGTCCTTGATTTGGGCGAGTCTGTCACATCCGTAGTTCTTGACCATGGGAACAATTGGACGCCTGGTTTCTCAACCATGAGAAGTGGCACCATTATGATGAATGCGAGCATCACTAATTGCGCGGCTATTACTCCAGAGATTCCTATCTTGGTAATTAACACCCCCAGGACCGCCCCTCCGAAGATGATTCCAACCCTCTTTGCGGCGAACATGAGGCCGTTCACCCTAGCTACCTCATCGGGCTCGAGGACCTCAACTGCGAGAGCATCGGTTGCCACATCCTGCAGGGACGAGAATATATTGTGGACGAATAGGATTCGGGCAACTAGGTCAATCTGCCCGTTCAAGTCCGGAACCAGAAGCAAGGAGCCGAGGGTCAGTGCCATTCCAGTTTGGGCGAATACGATCCATTGCCTTCGGGGACCGTACTTCTCGATGTAAATGGAGTCAACCAGAGGCCCCCATATCCACTTGAAGGTCCATGGGAGGGAGACTGTTGCGAACAGAATCGCTATCTCGGGAACTGAAACCCCATTTGCCACGAGATATGCTGCAAAGGTTACGCTTGCGAAACCCTGTGGCAAACCTTGGGCGAAGTAGAGTAGGCAAAGGGTTAGTACTCTCTTAATGGGGTTCTCGGTTATCGCCCCTCCCTTGCCTAGCTCAGAGATGTTTTTCGACATCCTCTCAGACCAAGACAAGGTTTCCTCTGGCTCTAGAGAAGACGCTGAATCTTCGTGATTTTCGTCGCTTTCGGAAGTCGTGGTTTGGAGCCATTCTTCCCTCCTACCGACGAACAAAACTAGGGCTATTGCTAGTAGGAAGGGTACGAAGAAGGCTATTGGACCTAGGTTGGTCAATCCCGATGAAGACGATGAGCCAGAAAATTGGACATCGAGCAGAATAACCCTCCTAGCGTCGACTGGAGAAATGCTATCATCCGAAACTACCAGCCTTGCATAAATCGTCGAGTTTCCGGATTTTTCATGAGGGTCTAATTTTATGCTCCAAGATGACCAGTCCCCGTCCTTGGATAGATCGGCGGCTCCCGACCAAAGGCCTCCGCCTATCTTAACCTCGACCAAGCCGGTGCCTGGGGCTGCTCCACTGGAGGTTCCGGTGACATAGCTCTCGTTCCCTATTTCTTGAAGTGTGGAGACTTCCATTGAGACATTCAGGGATCTATCTATGCTCCCAGCCGCCTCGACGAAGGCAGTTGGGTCTGCCTGGCCGAAACCGAACTCGTTGTCAGGACGAGTTTCTAGTACGCTGCAGTCGTTGAATCCGGGGTCATTCAAGAGTTGGATGTCTCTCTCGATAGAGTGAGCGGAGATGATGTCCTTGAACTCTGTCGGAGTCAAATCGGGGTTCGCTTGAACCATCAGTGCAGCGATTCCAGCCATAAGTGGCGTGGCCATGCTAGTTCCTGACTTGCTCGTGTACCCATCCTGAGTCGCTGCATCGGGAGCCATGATGCTGGAACCTATCGTAGCGACATCCGGCTTGACTCGGAAGTCCGAGGTGTACCCTCGACTACTGTAAATCGCGAGACCTAGGTCCTTGTCTAGGCTGGCCACAGTGACTGGTAGCTCTGCGTCACCTGGGCTGTCGATTGTGTTACACCCAGCAAGGGTCGCTCCACCGAATTCGTTACCCGCCGAGAGAGTAGTAATGATTCCGGCCTCAACGACCATATCCATCTGACGGCTCCACGCGGAACTCCCGTCATTGTCGATGTGAACCTCGAACTGCTGTTCTCCCAAGGAGGAGGTGACTATGTCGATACCGTACTTGTCCCTGTTGTCTATGGCCCACTGGGCACCTTGCATCACATCCTCGATATCGCCATCGCAACAACCTAGGATGTTGATCAGGTAGGCTCCGGGAGCTGCACCGACATATCGTAAACCGGTTCCAGGATCTGTCTGCCCACCACCGGAACCAGCGGCAATTCCTGCGACGTGGGTACCGTGGGTGCCCGAATCATATGACGTAGAAGGGTCTTGTTCTTCATCGGTGAAAACTGCATCAAAGAAAGCGATAATCTTCGGATCGCAGTCGGAGGGGATTGGCTGTGGCTCTGGGTCCAGAGGATCTGGCTCGGGAGGGTCATCGATACAGGTAAAGGGATCATCGTCCATATCGTTAAGGCCCTCATGGTCGCCACGAACTCCTGTATCTAGGATTGCGATTACAGATCCAGTTCCGTCTAGTCCGAAGTCATTCCAGACTGTGTCAACAGCCATGTTGGGGACGGCTTCATGCATGTTTGTCTCAGCCAGTCCAAGATCCTCAATCATCACAACCCCACTGAGTGATCTGATCCCATTTTCATCCAATATTGAGGACACTGGTGAGGTGGCCGAGACAGTATTGAGGTATCCGAACCTGAAAGTAACTTCGACCCCTAGTGACTCTAAGGCAGAGATATCGGCATCAGTTGGGTGGTGGTCGTAGTCTACGAAGATCCTTGCATGTTCTTCCGGAGCCCTCCTCCACCAATCCCTCTTGACTTCCTCCGGTTGCTCAATTAGCCATTCTAGTCTGTCGTCAATGGAGTTGGAATCCTTGTCTCTGCTCCAATGTGTCCACCATTTCCAATGTATGTCTGACTCCACTGATGGGGCCCACTTTCCTTCGGCATCAAAACCGCCGTTAGGTACTTCTTCTACCCAAATAGAGGAAGACGCCATGGGAGCTATTAGGACCAATAGAGCCAGGGGCAAGAACATCGAGCGGCGTCCGGCCATAGTTCCGCGGACAAATGGTCATGTTTGAGATTTAGGACTACAATATTCATCCAATAACCTGTACTCCTTGCTCGTCGAAGTCCCAATCCAGAATTTGCCAACCCTCGTCCTCGATGTACTGAGTGGCATATTCCTTGCCAGAAGGTGAGCAAAGCAAAGCTGAGCACCCCCCTCCCCCGGCCCCTAGCGCCTTCCAAGCTACGATCGATCCTGACTCAATCAGAGGCATGACGACAGCTCGAAACGGATCGTGAATAGTGGGGTCGATCATATCGACTCCCTCGCAGACTCCCCTCAATGAAGAAACTACCAAATCTCTCCTATCCTGTTGCAAACCTTTTGCCATCTCTCTCGCGGAACTCCTTATCTTGTGCAAACCTTGGATTACTCCCTCGTCCCCATTTGAGTAACTGGACCATACCGATTCCTGGATTTCCCCTGAATTCCTGCTGCTTCCTGAGTAAGCAATTACCAGGTGCTTCTTCAGCCAATTCAATGAGGACTTCATCGGCTCGAAAGGCATTCTCTCTACCGAGTCTCCAATAAACAGAAGGTGATTGAAGCCGCCAACTGCAGAGGCCCAATGATCTTGCCTTCCACAGCGATTCTCTTTTGACTCTGAAAGGAATGCCTGCTCGGCTATTTCATCGAGGTTCTCTAATTGGCTTGACGAAGTTAGCGCTGCCAGTGCAACATTCATCGCTGAACTGGTTCCCAGACCGGAACCACGAGGAACTGGGAAGTCGAATTCTAAATCAGAATCTTCCACTTCCTCACGTTTCCTTACCCTAACTCTATGATTTATTGCGAAATTTACTACCTCTCCACCAAAATCTGTAGGATAGGGGGGAACATCGGTCCATCCTCCCGCCAAATCCACCCTTAATGGGGCCGAAGATTCTGTGGAGCCGCTCATAGGACAATGCGAGGGGTTCGAAGACATCACTTTTTCTAGACCGAAAATGTCGGGTATCTATGGCCTCTCCGCGAGACATGGATGATGAGGTAGGGAGGGCGATATCTGCCTTCAAGTCTGGAAGACCCGTGATGATTTACGATTCAGACTATCGAGAGATGGAAACTGATCTGCTTTGGCATGCAGCAGCAGCGACACCAGAAGTGATTAGAAGGCTCAGAAACGACTGTGGTGGCCTCCTATTCCTTGCCATAGGTGATGAAATTGGAGAAATGTTCGGCCTTCCTTGGTTACAAGACATTCACTCTCACAAGTCTTTGGTGGAAGAGAATCCTGTTCTAGGACATCTAGTAACAAATGATCTCCAGTATGACTCAAGATCGGCGTTCACCCTTTCTCTTAACCATAGGGAGACGTTCACGGGAATTACAGATAGAGACAGGTCCCTAACAACGAGAAGATTTGGAGAATTATCCGGAGAACTGATAGAAAAAGATGAAAATGGAGCTAGGGCGAAGGAAAGGCTTGGGAAGGAATTCAGAACTCCTGGCCATATCCCAGTATGCAGAGAGTCCCCTGGGGGTCTAAAGACGCGTCAGGGCCATACCGAACTTGCCGTTTCAATTGCGAGATTGGCGGGGTTGACAGCTTGTACGATAGGTGCGGAGATGCTAGAACCAGAGGGAGATGGCGCCTTGTCTTTGGAAGGTGCTAGGGCATACGCAAACAAGCACGGGATTCCAATGATTACCGGAGAGCAGGTTTCAGCAATTTTCAATGAAAAAGATTAGGCGAGGCATCTGAGGAGGCTGGATGATGACTAGGGTGATGGCAGTTGGGATCTTCGATCTGCTACATGCCGGCCATCTGCACTATGTTGAGCAAGCCAAATCACTTGGTGAGGAGCTAGTTGTTGTAATCGCGCATGATGAAACAGTGAGAAAGCAGAAGCACGAGCCAGTGACAGGGCAGGACTTGAGAAGAAGGATGGTTGAAGGACTGAAACCAGTGGATCAGGCAATAATTGGTAACCCTCCCGGAGTTCCCATATTCGAGATTCTCGGACAGATAAGGCCAGATTTAATCGCACTGGGCTATGATCAGAAGCACTCTATCGATGCAATTAGGAAAGGATTGGATCAACATGGTTTCGAAGATGTAGAAGTGACACGTGTAGAAGGACTATCTGACGATCTAGACGGAACTAGGAAGATTATCGCAAGAATCCTTGACCTATGGCCAGGAACAGAGGGCGGACCTTACGAGGAAGATTGAGAATGTTTACCGGAATTGTTGCAGGAACTGCCCCCATAGTGGATATCGGTGGTGATGATTCAGTACGTACATTTTCTGTGGATCTAAAGGGATTCGATAGTGATCTCGAAATAGGTGCAAGCGTATCATTGGACGGAGTTTGTATGACAGTGGTGAATTTAGATAACGGGATAGTCTCCTTTGATGCGATTTCTGAGACATTGGAAAGAACTACCCTTTCCAACAGCATGGTAGGGGACTTGCTAAATGTAGAAAGATCTCTACGCCTTGGAGATGAGTTGGGCGGCCACATCCTCTCTGGACACATTATTGGTACGGCAGAGATTCTGAAAAGAGAAGAGGTTGGGGACGGGGTTGATTTCCTGATCTCCATTCCAAATGGCTGTAACCAATTCATTCTAGAAAAGGGCTACATCGCAGTTGATGGCATGTCTCTGACAGTAGGAAAATGCGACGAAGATTCTTTCTTCCTGCACATTATACCTGAGACGCTAAGGATAACGAGCATTGGAAATAAGTCTGAGGGAGATTTGGTGAATATAGAGATAGACTCCAGGACTCAGGCAGTGGTGGAGGCAATGATGAGGATGGGTGTTGAATCTTGAATCTGGGTATTGTCTGCGGATCTTTCCACAGGGAACAAGTTGAGAGGATGCTGAAATTTGCTATTGATGAGGCTAGTTCGAAAAATTGGGAAGTTTCTGAAGTTGTATGGGTTCCCGGATCGATGGAAGCCCCCCTGGCAATAGATAGGATGCTACAGAGTGCCGAAATACAAGGGGCAGTAGTGTTGGGAATTATCGAGAAAGGGCAGACCGATCACGGCCTAGTGATGGGGCAGTCGGTCACTAAGTCCGTGATTGAACTTCAAATCAAGCATAACAAGCCCATAGGTTTGGGAATCATAGGGCCGGGAGCGGAGCCTGAGCATATCGAGCCCAGACTTGAGCCGCATGCCAGATCAGCGGTTGGCGCAGTAGCGGCAATGTCTTAGTGAGAGAAGGTTTCACTCGCCGGGAAGGCTCATAGAAGGCAATTCAGTCGAAATGGCTTCGTCCATATCCTCTACTGTGATAAGAGGTGTCAGCTTTCCATTGAAAACTCCAGATGCTCCAACGTGAAGAGAGAACTTCACGGCCGTTGCCTGTGGGATATCGGCAATCATCACGAAATCCATCTCGCCGAACGACCAGTAGTAGGCTTCTAGTGACCCCCCCATGGCTTCAACTATCCTCATCGCTTCTTCCTTCCTTGCCTTGCCCCCATCTTTTAGTAGGCCAGCGGCACCTTCCTTAGTGTAGTTTCCAGAATACATGTATTTTGGCATGAATTGGCCGCATGATGGTTGTTATATTACGATTTCTTTCTCTATTTTTTCAAAATCGAGCAGGATTTCTGACTGTCAAGATTCAAGGGATGCCTTACACCTCGGTAGCTTATGGGAGAAGATGTCAGGAGCGTAATCATTGTTGGTTCTGGCCCTGCAGGATACACTGCAGGCCTATATACGGCTAGAGCCCTGCTGGATCCATTGATGTTCGCAGGTTACATGTCCGGAGGTCAACTAATGTTAACATCAGATGTTGAGAACTTTCCCGGATACCCCAAGGGAATAGGCGGGCCCGAAATGATGATCGATATGAGGGAGCAAGCCGAAAGGTTCGGTTTGGAGGTTCATGACAAGAATGTCGAAAGAGTCGATCTTTCCGAACGACCCTTTCGGGTTTGGGTCGAAGGAGAGGAGTTCAGGGCTCATTCACTGATTATTTGTACAGGTGCAGAAGCAATTTGGCTTGGAGCAGAAGGTGAGGAGGAGCAGAAAGGGCGCGGTATTTCCACATGTGCCACATGTGATGGTGCTTTCTTCCGAGACGAAGAGATCATTGTTGTTGGAGGGGGTGATTCAGCGATGGAAGAGGCTACTTTCCTGACTAGGTTTGCGAGAAAGGTTACTGTCATCCACCGGAGAGATGTGTTCAAGGCGTCAAAGGTCATGTACGAAAGAGCAGAGAAGCATCCTAAAATAGAAATCAAGACATTTAGGCAAGTGAAAAAATGGATTGCAGGTGAACAAGGCCTTACTGGAGCGATACTAGAGGATCCTCGAGATGGATCGGAGGAGGAGATTAGTTGCGCTGGTGCATTTATTGCGATAGGTCACAAACCAATTACTCAATTCTTAGGTGAACAGATTGAGACTGATTCGGAGGGATACATCGTCCACAAGGAGAATACTATGACTGAGGTTCCTGGAGTTTTCGCTGCAGGGGATGTTGTCGACAAAAGGTATCGTCAAGCGATTACAGCTGCTGGCATGGGGTGCCAAGCTGCGATTGATGCAGAAAAATGGTTGGAAGAGCAAGATTGACGACCGAAGGTACCTTGATTGGACCCCCTTTCACGGTGACAATGTCAGGCCACCTAAGTCCGGAGCAGAGGGATAGATATGCACGACACCTGGTCCTTCCAGGGGTTGGTTCTGAGGGGCAGGAGAAATTGCTGAAATCATCAGTTCTTGTGATAGGAGCAGGGGGCCTTGGGTCTCCAGCATTGATGTATTTGGCCGCTGCTGGAGTGGGCAGAATAGGGATTGTTGACAATGATAAAGTCAGTTCATCGAATTTGCAGAGACAGATAATTCACAGTACTTCTTCTATCGGAAGTGCGAAAGTTAAGTCCGCATCAAATTGGATTTCTGAGTTAAATCCAGATATAGAGATAGAAGAAATTGAAGAGAAGCTAACTAGTGAAAATTCGATTCAGATTATTTCTAAATATGACGTAGTTATTGACGGTACAGACAATTTCGAGTCACGATATCTGATTGGTGACTCATGTGAGATTCTAGGTAAACCGTGGATTTTTGGTAGTATTCACAGATTTGAGGGGCAGGTGTCATCATTCAATTTCAAGGACGGCCCCAACTATAGGGATTTGTTTCCATCACCTCCGCCGCCAGAATTAGCGCCTAATTGCTCGGAGGCGGGAGTTCTTGGAATTCTTCCCGGAATTGTCGGAACCATCCAAGCTACTGAGGCGATCAAGATCATTCTTGGCGTTGGAAACTGTCTGTCCGGAGAATTGCTAGTAATCGATGCCTTGACCATGGATTTCAGGAAACTTGAGTTTTCTTTGAACACCGAACGAGAGAAGGTAACTTCACTCTCAAAAAAGCAAGAGAAGGGGTTTTCTGAGATAGGTGCTAAGGAATTCTCCGAAAGGAGAAATGAGGGGTGGGCCCCATTCCTACTCGATGTTAGAAGATCCGATGAAGAGCAAATTTCCTCTATTGGGGGCACTGATTCTAGAATAATGCATCTAGAAATACCTTCCAGATTGGAAGAGTTGCCCTCGCAGGGGGATATTGTGGTTTATTGCAGAAGTGGACAGAGGTCTGATGCCGTAGCCAGGTTCATTGTGAATTCCGGATTGTGCAATGGCATAATCTACAACCTATTAGGGGGGATTAATGCCTGGTCGGACGAGGTAGATCCTACTGTTGTTAAATATTAATGTGGTATATATTATCACAATATGTCTTTTTATTGTGGTAATTAATCATAAATATGGTTTAATTTTTTATTTTTTCAATATATGTGGTAAATATAAACTTAATATATCTTTTAATTGTGGTAAAAGTTCTACTCATAATTGTTTAATACCACATAATATAACTAATTGTGGTAAAATGTGAAAATCTTGGCCAATATTGTTGTACTAGGCTCATTCGTGATTCAAACAATATGGCGAGAGTTGGAATTTGGAAGTGTCCAGAATGCCAACTTCACCAAACCTGGAAGACTAGGTCAGATAAGTCAAACAAATTGGATCGTAAGTGTACAGGATGTGGGAAAAGGGTTCGAACGACCCTAGATAGGTCTGTCTCAGGGAAGGGCAGAGTGCGGAACGTCGAAATTTGGGAAAGGAGTTCTAAGGATTGGGAATCTCTGGAAGAAGAGGTTCAGAGAAGGAATAGGGGGTCTTTTGCAGATCCCATCGCATCAGTTAGTGGGAATGAAAATGAGGAACTGCAGTCTAATATTCCAAAAATTTGGGGCGTAGGGTGGATTCCTCCGGATGCATTGATTTTTCCATCAAAGCTGAAGTCAAAAAGAGCCAAGAAGAGTTTGCTAGAATTTGTAGCAGAAAGACACGATGGTCATCTAAATTCTATTTCAGAATGTTGGGATTCAATGAAATGTAAAGATAAAATGACGGGTGAAGAGTTTCATGAATTCTCTCAGGAATTGATGAGAGTAATCGAGGAAAGATACCTAGAAAGGACGTTGGGTCCCGATCTATCTGGGCTTGCAAAATCAGAAATCATACCGATGAGAAGGGGTGAAGTATTCCTAAAGAGGAGATTGGACAGGCTACTAATTGATCTGACACTTTGCATGAGAAGAATTGCACATTATGCTTCGATTACTGTGGAAAATAGAATAGAATGGCAGAGGAGAATGATTCGTACAAGATTAGTGGATGAGGAGTTGAAGGACCTCTTTACGAATGGATTGCCTACCCCAGATGGAGGTAGTTTTGGTGGAAAGGGTTTCAGATCAACCTGGCAGGAAGGGGTGGTTGCCTGCGCTACTGCTATGACACGCGCAGTTGATTTGCCGGAAGAAAACCGTCACAATGCAGACATTGTAGCCCCAATGATCAGAGATATGGGCCTAGCACTTGCAATGGGGCAGACCCCGATCGAGGTTTTTTCTGCCCAAATGGGCAAGGCAGAGTCCTACATGGACGGTGGAATTCAAGGAAGTGGCGGTAGGGATTTGCATATAGGGAACTGGGAGAAGGGAATCCTGCCTCCTACTGCACCATTGCCTATTGCAAGTGCAACAACCACTGGAGTAGCACTGGCTGCAAGTAGGCTAGGAATTAGTAGATTCCACTTAGCCCCTGTGGGAGAGGGTTGTAGCAGTAGCGGAGAGTTCTGGGAGGCGATGAATTTCGCTGGAGTTCGTGGTTTGCCGATTTGCTTCATGATTCAGAATAATCAGATAGCACTTGATACACTAAATTCTGCTCAATCAGGAGCAGAGACTTTCGGTGACAAGGGGCATGCAATGGGAATCCCCGCCTGGACTATAGATGGATCTGATCCAGCGTTATTCTATGTATCCACTGCGGTTGCTAAGGAGTTCGCCAAGGATGGATGCGGAGCAACGCTAATCCACGTGGAAACAATGAGGGGTTGTGGGCACGCTCATCATCATGATGATTTGTACCTTGGAGCATCAAGCGGAAACCCTCCAGGTTATGTTGATCGGGAGTTACTGCGATACTGGTCCGAGAAAGATCCTCTGCCAAACCATAGAGAGTTATTGATTAAACTCGGAGTGGGCGAACAAAAACTCAACCGCATTCAGCTGGAAGAAGAAGGCAATGTGGAGTCAGCCAGGAGTCAATTGGAAAAAATGGAGTGGCCGGAGGGGAATTCGGTTGTCAAAGGAGTTACATCAATCTCGGACGCTACAAGTCACGAGAAGCAACTACGGAGAATTGACGAGGCAGGGGATATTACGAGTACCGGTCTAGGTTCAGGGGAGCTCTCAATAGAGTTCTCCGATGCTCCAAATTCTTGGAGTTACAGTAGAGCAATTCAGAATGGCATGGCAGCACTTGCAGACCAATTCGGCGATCAGATGGTGTTCATGGGCGAAGATATGGAAGTAGCAGGGGCATTCGGAATGAATCTAGGGCTCAAGGCTAAGGGTCATCAATCAAAACTTCTCGATATGCCACTATCTGAGGCCATCATAATCCATTCAGCGACAGGCGCAGCCCTAGGAGGGATGAGGCCACTGGCAGAGATACAGTTCGGAGGATTTGCAGCACTAGCAATGAACCCCCTGGTCAACAATGCGGCTCAATTGAGATGGAGATGGGGCGCAGAGGTACCGATGACAGTACGAATTCCCCTAGGAGCTAAGACCAGGAGTGGGCCATTTCACGCTAACATGATTGAATCATGGCTAACAAACGATCCAGGATTGATCATTGTAACTCCAAGTAATCCTCAGGATGCTTATGATCTGCTTATTGAGTCACACCATCTACCAGATCCTGTTGTCTACTTAGAGCATATTGGGCTGTACGGACTTAGAGGGGGCATAACTGGCTGGGGTAAATCAATCAATCAAATAGTGGATACAGAGGCTGTAATGAATAGACTAGGAAATGGAGATAGTTCAATTGGCAGAGCCAGAGTAGTCAGAGGAGGCGAGGATCTCACAATTGTCACCTGGGGTGCCATGGTACACGTTGCGCTTGATGCAGCAGAGAATGTGTCGAATAGGGGGGTTGAAGTCGAAGTTGTGGATCTGAGAACTCTCGTTCCCTTTGACTCTGGGACATGTATCAACTCGGTTCTCAAGACTGGAAGACTAATCGTTCTACAAGAGTCGCAGTGGACTGGTGGTTTTGGCCATACAGTCTCGAGCAGAATTATCGAAGAGTCGTTCTGGAAGTTAGAAACTCCTCCCGTAGTGATTGGAGCGTTGGATACACCTGTTCCTTTCTCTCCAACACTTGAGGACCATACTATTCCAAGTGTCGAAGTGGTTTCCAGGCATATCGAAAGAGCATGTGCAAAATGAAATCCAACGAAATGTCTGGAAAAGAGTAAATTGTGAAATGTCTCAGGAGTAGAATATGGATGAGACTGTGGTGGACGTAGTTTTCGTCCTTATCGGGTTTGCTTTGCTAATGTTCGGGGGAGAGGCTCTGGTTCAAGGAGCTACTAGGATATCCCAGAGTCTCAGCATATCGCCTCTAGTAGTGGGATTCACAGTCGTAGCAATCGGAACATCACTGCCCGAACTGGCTGTTGCGATTGAGGCTATTGAAACTGACGTACCAAATATTGCAGTTGGAGGGGTCCTAGGTTCTAATGTCGCAAACGTGATGTTGGTCTTGGGAGCGGCAGCCGTCTTAGGGGCTAAATCTGATACAGAGAAAGGGGTAAACAGGGATGCGATGGCAGTAGTGGTAGCCACTCTGTTCATGGCAATATTCGTTTATTTTGGAGAAGTTCCCCTTCTAGGAGGCGTCGTGATGTTGACATGTCTGATTGGTTACTACTACTACACCTACTCAGTTGCAATCTCGGATGAAGATGAGTATGAGTTCGAAGACTCATGGCTACCAAACAAAATGTCCCTTGCTATCCCCTTCTGTGTTATGGGTGGTGGGATGATATGGTTTGGTGCTGAATTACTTGTATCTGGATCAACTGGTATTGCTGAGACTTTCGGAGTCTCGGAGGCCGTTATTGGTCTGACGGTGGTAGCACTGGGGACTTCATTGCCCGAACTGGCTGTTACACTAGTAGCTGGCATTAGAGGGCAAGGAGGCGTTGCCGTAGGAAACGTACTAGGTTCCAATGTGATGAACATCATGGGGATAATTGGTATAGCGAGTATTGTTGGGAGTGGGATTCCTGTAGATGTAGAGTTTCAGAGAGACATCATAGTGGTGATAGCAACATCGGGATTAGTAGTATGGATGCTCATATCTGGAAAGGAGTTCACCAAAAATATTGGAACTATGATGATCATATCTTACCTATTCTACATGACATATCTCGGTGGTTTCCTAGACGGATTATTTTAGCGAGAGAGCTAGTTAGGTTTTTGGGAGCGATAGTGTGGAATGCGTAATTCTTGCGGCTGGTTCAAGCAGTAGGCTTGGAATGGATAAGGCATTGGTTGATGTCGGTTCTCAGACGCTCATCAGTTGGATTTCACGAAGATTATCGAGTCATGTGGCTAATATCACCATAGTTGCAAATGAGTCAAATTTTACAGAAATTTCCAAAATGGTGAGTAATGTGAATGTAATACTAAACCGAAATCCGCACAAAGGTAGAACAGGCTCTCTTAAATTGGGAATTGACAGTATTGATTCCTCGGGAGTGGAGGATTACAGATTGCTTGTTGTTCCCGTAGATCGGCCAGGATTCTCAGATTCGACTCTGGATCGACTAATTTCTTCAGAAGAGACCTGCTGTCCTATGAAGGAAGGCAGAGGGGGACACCCCCTGGTGCTGACCTTCGAAGATGTCGACAAGGTAAGGAAAAGTTCAGCAAATTCGCCATTGAGAGAAGTGATCGAGGCAAGTAGATTCGAGGTTCTAGATAGATTTCTAGATCTAAACATAGATACCCCAGAGGATATAATCAATCTACAACATAAACTAAGATCGGTAAATGAATAGAATAGAAATTATCCATTTTAATTCTGGGTTCTGAACTAATTGAGTTTGATGAGTGCTATTTCAGAATCGAGAAAATAGAGTATCAGATTCCTTCGTGCTAAGATGTCAAATGATTTATACAAACTTGGAGTGGAATGTGTAATGCCAACCTCTGCTGATGTAATCGAAGTGGTAGTTGTGAGCATGCGAGATGCATTTCTAGCCGTGACCGTATTTGTTGCTTCGATGGTTCTACTGTTCAGTTGGTTACAGTACATTACCGCTGGAAGGTTCGTAGACGTGATTCGATCCAAAAGACGATGGCAGCCCGTAATCGGCGCCATTATGGGCATCACTCCTGGTTGTGGCGGAGCCATTGTAATCATGCCAATGTATACTAGGGGTTTCGTGAGCTATGGAACCGTAATAGCCACTCTGATCGCGACCCTCGGGGATGCTGCGTTCGTCTTGATTGGTGCTGCTCTCACTGACTCCTCTTTCGTGGCTCCCGCAGTAGCGGTGCATATCATCTCCTTCGTGACAGGAGTTACGTGGGGCTACCTCATTGATGGATTGAGCATCACACCACAGAGTCCTTTGGGCGGATTAATACTTAGATCCGAGTCCACGAAGGAACAGAAAATCATCAAATTAGACGATTTGGAAGATACGAAAACAGTCTTTGATGATCTTGGAAGAGAAGATGAAACTGGCCCGGGTTATTTCCTTCTTCACCAAGGCTATACCCTGTGGTGGATAGTTACCTCAATTGGATTAGTATTCGCAGTAATGTTACTTGTTTGGAATTCTCAGGATGCTGATTTTGAACTTTCAATAGAATATAATCCATTTACGTTACATGGTTTCATAACTTGGATTGGTTTGATAGGTACGACTTTGTCAATAATCCTGTATCTATCTCAGAAAAGCTGGATTCGTGACGATACAGAAGCTTCTATTGGAGACAAGCTCTATTCGATGAGAGAGACATTGATACACTCTGCAAGTGAAACTGCATTTGTCACTTTTTGGGTCATGGCTGCTTACCTAATTTTCGAGTTTACCATGTTATTCTCGGGGGCTAACGAAGCAGACTTAGCCGAGTATGGTGATGGAATTTTTGCAGTTGTAGTCGCTTCTTTCGTTGGATTAATACCTGGTTGCGGACCTCAAATTATCGCCATTACCGCCTATACAAAGGATCTGATATCGTTCCCGGCTTTGGCTGCGAATGCGATTAGTCAAGACGGAGACGCTCTTTTTCCACTTTTGGTTAGGCATAGGGTAGCTAGCCTTTGGGCTACGCTACATACAACTATTCCTGCCCTAATTTTGGGAGTCGCGCTTTTGATTCTGGACGTATCTTTCTAAATCTGAGTGATACGCAGAAGTATCTGATCATCTACACAACTCCAAAGGTTGGCACCCCGACGGACCTTTGTGACTGTGGCAGTCCTAAACTGGGCCATCAATAGAGTAGAGGCTGGAGAAAGAGTCGCCATTGCATCTGTGGTTCAGGCCAGCGGGAGCGTTCCTGGGAAACCAGGAGCAAGGCTAGCAATCAGCTCCTCGGGGGAAAAGTTCGGGACTATCGGTGGTGCAGGATTGGAGTTAACGGTGGAAAAGGAGCTTCAAGAAATTCTTTTGCGAGATCTGTCTGACCTAAGAAAAAAAGGAGGTAAAGTTGAGTTATTCCTGCTAAACAGAGATGGCAAAGGAAAAGAGGTATCTGCCCTCGACAGTCTATGCGGGGGACGGGTGACAGTAGCTATGGAAGTGATTACTCCACGACCTCACATCTTGATTGCGGGAGGGGGGCACGTTGGTCTTTCAATCGCAAAGGTGTGTGATTCTGTGGAATGGTCGTATAGCGTATTCGATATAAGAGAGGAGTATTGTAACCAACAGCGTTATCCAAACGCTGAGAGGAATTTCTGCTCGTCTGTCGAGGAATTTCTCAAGAGCGAAAGTAAGGATTCTCTGGCTCGTTTTTCAGATATTCTACTGTTGAGTCATGATTGGTCGGTTGATGAAGAGATGCTAATCGGGTTACTGCAATTATGCAGAGAAGGAAGTAGGCCTCGGATTGGGGCTATAGGATCGAAGAAGAAATGGTCTGCTTTCAGGAAGAAGGCTATTGGAAGTGGGGTTGAGGAGCGGCTGATAGACTCCGTCAGATGCCCTATTGGCCTAGACATAGGGGCGGATACTCCGGAAGAAATTGCAATTGCGGTTTGTGCAGAAGTTCTATCTCTTGAAAGGAAGAACGTGGCTACCTAAGTATCAAATTAGGTGTTAAATTCGGGAAGTCATGAAGGTTCTGTCGACCCTGACTTCCATACTGGTAATTTCTGCAAGCTTAGTCGGATGTATGGGAGAGAGTGAGGAGAAGGAAGATATCCCCGTAGTAGACGGCTATTTCGGAGCTTTCAGTGTCGTAGCCCCAATCGATACTGGGATTAACGTATATCATAATCACTTCTCTATGAACGAGTCTTACCCGCAGTGGCTGCTTGATCAACTGGGAGTAAACAAGGTTTGTGAAATTAGTAAAAACGGAACTTGGGAAGAGCGCTACGAAGCGGATAGGGAAGATTGCTGGGACGTGATTGGTTCCGACGACATTGTATGGTTCAAGGGTTCGAGAATAATTGGCACTACTCCCGATGATAATACGGACATACCAATCCTCGACGACCCTAATGACGGGCATGGGACCGCAGTAACTGGTGCGGTAATTGACGCGAACCCGGACGCGGTGATTTTCTTCGTCGAGGGATTCAGTGATGCGGCTGTTCTGGCTGCTGCGAACCAACCTTTGGTGGATTTGATTACAACTAGCTTCGGACCCATACTTTCGGTTCCGGTCCCTGGCATTGAGGATGCAACCAAAGTCGCAGTTGTTGAAGAAAAGAAGATTCACACTGGAGCTGCGGATAACTCCCCTTCTCCTGCCATTCAAGACTCAACGGCTGGACCTCCGTGGAGTATTGGAGTTTCGGGATATGCTGAAGAGGATGACGATCAGAAAGAGACCATGAGCGGTTCTTACCCCGACATAGCTGCAGACTGGACTCAAATGCTCCCCAACCATGACGACATTGACGGATATCATCAGACCTCGGGAACCTCGTTTGCAACACCAAGGACCGCTGGATTGCTCTCCAAAGTGCTAGTCTCTCTAAGAACGGAATTCGGGGATTTTTCCTCCGGTGCCGATCCTGTAGATAGGATGGGGCTAATGGTGAACGGATCGAATTTCACACTCACCAACGATGACATCAGAGATGCTTTGAACCTCTCAGCATGGTATCCATCATTTTCCAGTTGGGACCCTCTTTCGGGAACAACTCCAATTTCGCCTGTGGCGCCGTGCACACAAGTGGGATGGGGAGTAGTGAACGAAAGCAATGTCCTTCCTATCATTGAGCACCTGAATGGGAGTAGCTCGATGAGCCAGAGGCCCTTCGATGTGGAACTCTGTATGGAGTCCAATCAGGAGATTAGAGAAGCATATTGGAACTAGGGTGTTCTCTAAATAACAAGAAGAGAGTCCAAGATTATGAGGAAGGTACTCCTTAGATGGAAGGTTTCCTCTCTTTCCGGAATAGATGAGATCGACAAACTGATGGAGATTTGTCACAGGATAGAGGTTCTTGGACACCTTTCTACTGATTCTGGAGGGGTTACCCAACTGGTAGAATTGGGGATTAACAAAGGACGGTATCTATCTGAAATCTCGGATTTGGAGAGTTTTGATGTTATTGAAACACATGAAGAGGACGGGAGCGGCGTGTTGGTTAGCATTCGTTGCACTCATCCTCTAGCACTTTCTGCGTTAGAGTTGTCGAATATCTATGTCTACCCCCCATACGGAATCGATTCCAAGAGCGGCCTGGAGTTCAGAATCTTTGGGATTTCAAGATCCATACGGAGTTTCTTGGAGTTTGTTAGAGAAGTGATGCCACCGGACACAATTAGTGTACAGACAATAAAAAACGGATCTTCTAAGGAGCTCGATTTCCTGACAGAAAAGCAGAGAGAAGTGCTTGAACTGGCTGTGAACAGAGGTTACTACGAAGATGGAGCGGAGATAACATTGAAGCAACTCGCTGAAGAGCTAGGAATAGCAAGAAGCACCACAGGAGAGCATCTGAAGAGGGCCGAGTCTGAAGTTCTAAAAAGAGCCATCAATGATTTCCAATAGACATCAAGGGGAACCGAATGCTCAAAGGATGGGCTCGATTGGTCGTAATGTGGTGCAGTTCCGGCTACCTATGCTACCCCCTTCCGATGCGATTGAGTGGAACGCCAAGGTAAATGACGAAGAAGTATCCATATTTATTGAGAGCAATGCGATTCTTCTTGACGTGCTTAGGGACCGTGTCGGGAGTCTGGGAACCAAGCGTGGATGCGATATGGGCACCTGTGGATGCTGTTCTGTACTAATTGACGGGGAGCCGAGGTTGTCTTGTCTTACTCTAGCTGTAGATACTGAACAAGCCGATATCACAACAGTAGAAGGATTAGCTGATGGACACCATCTGCACCCGATACAGCAGACCTTCGCGGAGTGTGGAGGCAGTCAATGCGGATTCTGCACCCCTGGTTTCTTGGTGGTAATTTCTGCATTACTATCTGAAAATACCAAACCTGACGACCAAGAGATAAAACAAGCAATAGAGGGCAACCTATGTCGTTGTACTGGATTCCAGCAGATAGTTGACTCAGTCAAAGCCGCTTCAGATATCCTAGTCTCGGGGGAAGCGGTTAGCGACTCGACCCTATCAAAGAGTGATCCTCATCCAGGATTTGGTGGAGATTAGTATGTCTGAAAAAGAGGATGCTCCGAAGGAGATAGTGGGGTATAGGCAACAACCCGGAAAACTACCCTTTTCCAGACCTGGGTCAGGGGGTAAAGGAAAATTCTCAGAGTCTACTGATCAAGAAATGATTCCTGAGTCCCAGGGGGGGAAGCTTGCTCAGGAATGGGGACCTCATAGGCACGATGAACTCATTAGTGGTAGAGTGATTGGCAAATCTACTGCGCTTGTGGATAGTTCTTGGAAGGTAACAGGGCAAGCGCATTACGGAGACGATGTCAGGCTACCGGGAGAACTGATTGGACGGATTGTTCGTTCACCTCATCACTATGCCAGAGTTCTATCTATTGATTGTACAAAGGCCCTAGAGTTGCCTGGTGTAGTCGCAGTTGCAACTGGTGATGATGCGAAGAATAGGTTCGGAGTTCTACCGGTGACTAAGGACGAGCACGCGATGGCTGTAGAGAAGGTTCGGCATGCAGGCGATCTTGTTGCATGTGTTGCAGCGATTGATGAGGCTACGGCTAGGGAGGCGGAAAGACTAATCCAAGTGGAGTATGAATTGATCGATCCGATTCATGATATGAGGGAAGGGCTCGAAGACAGTGGAGAACCAATACATGACAGAGGGGACTACCACATAGGAGAGTCAAACATCCAGAAGAGGGTTTTCCAAGAATTCGGAGACATAGAGGGAATGATAGAAAATTCTGTTGCTAGCCACAAAAAGAATTGGATTTTCGCTGGAGTTAACCACGCATTCACTGAGCCACACGCAGTAGTGGCACACTGGGAACCAACTGGAAGGCTTACGCTCTATACTCCGCAGCAGGTTCCACACTACGTTCACAGGGCGCTAGCCGATGTATTGGAGATTCCAATGCATCAAATCAATGTGCATAGGACCTTTGTCGGAGGAGGTTTCGGTGGGAAGTCGGACCCATTCCCCCACGAAATGTGCGCTGCGATTCTCGCAAGAAAGTCTGGAAAACCTGTTCGTATAACTTTCGATAGAGAAGAGGTTTACTGGGTAAACAGAGGTCGACATCCTTCGCGAATTGAGATGAACCTACATGCTGATGACGAAGGGAGAATATGTGGGATCGAGACTGATGCTCTGATAGATGGCGGGGCATTCGCCTCTTTCGGGCACGTGACAACATACTACAACGGGGTTCTCCATACTGCTCCCTACGAGATTGGTGCTTTCCACTACACAGGGGCTAGGGTTTGGACGAACAAACCTGCCAGTGGAGCTATGCGTGGCCATGGAGCGGTGAATTCTAGATGCGCTGTAGAAGTAGGCCTGGATGACTTAGCAGAGAAGTTGAGTGTAGACCCGATATCATTGCGTTTAGCGAATCTCCTCCCACCACACTCGGCTACAATTACCGGATTCAGAGTAACAAGCATAGGGATGAGGGAGTGTCTAGAGAGAGTCAGAGAAGAAAGTGGCTGGGATAAAAAATTCCGTAAGCTTCCTCTTGGGAAGGGAATCGGCATTGGATGTGGTTTCTTCATTTCAGGGAGCGGCCTACCCATCCACTGGGATCCGAATAAGTTCCCACATGCAACCGTTCATCTGAAGATCGATATGGATGGCGGAGTCACGATCCACACAGGGGCCGCAGACATAGGGCAAGGTTCTGATACAGTCGTAGCCCAATCTGTGGCAGAGGTACTCGGACTTCCCCTAGATATGATCAGAGTGAAATCGAGAGATTCCGATACTTCTCCAGTAGACTTGGGTTCATACTCCTCCAGAGTGACCTTCATGAACGCTAACGCGGCTATTTCGGCAGCCATGCAAATCAGGGAGGAGTTGCTAGATGCTACTGTTGAAATCACAGGAGCGGAAAGAAGCGGTTTGATTATTGGAGATAGGAGAATCTTCCTAAAAAAGGATCCAGCGGTTGGAGTCTCCTACCTCGAAGCTCTTCACAAATCACAAGAAGATAGGGGGGCCTTAGTTGCCTCTGGGGCATATAGGACCCCTCCTATGGGGAAGATGCACAAGGGAGCAGCTGCTGGACTAGCTCCAGCATACTCTTTCTCTGCTTATGTTACAGAAGTTTCTATCGATGTGGAAACTGGTCAAATCAAAGTAGACAAGGTTTGGGCAGCTCACGACTGTGGAAAGGCTCTGAACCCATTGGCTGTAGAGGGGCAGATAATCGGATCTTGCCATATGGGCATGGGGCAAGTTCTATCCGAAGAAATGAGGTATGGGAGAAGTGGCAATCTGATGAATCCCGATCTCCTAGATTACAAGATCCCAAGTATTCACGAAATGCCGGAAGTAATTCCCATAATAGTGGAGTCGAACGATCCAGAGGGCCCATTCGGAGCCAAAGAGGCGGGAGAGGGGCCCCTTCTTCCAATTCTACCTTCTGTTTGCAACGCCGTTTACGATGCAATAGGGATCAGGACCTCCGAGTTACCGATGTCTCCGGAGAAGGTGCACAAAATGATCGAGAAGCGTTGCAGAGAGGAAGGGGTATCGGATCCGAATAATCTCACAAGCCCATCCCTTCAACACTCGTCTCTACAAGGAGTTCTAGAAAACAGAGCGAATGAGCATGGGATAAGGGACAAGGATAGGAGACTGGATGAGGGCAGGTCGGATTATCACAATGGTGCATTATTCGGTCTGGACCCCACAATCCCTCCGGACGAAGTTGACCCTAGGTGGTCAGTGAGGGTTACTCCCGAGGAGGAATATCTGGAGTCTCCTAGACTCGCTGGTAGTGCCTGGAAGCATACAGAAAGAAGACATTCGGAGGGTCAAAAATGAGGATGCCCCCCTTCCGTGTTCTTTCTCCGAAGAGTTTGGATGAGGCACTAACAATGTCTAGAGAACTTTCAGAATCTGGAGAGGAGTTCGACTGGATAGCCGGGGGAACGGACTTACTTCCAAATTACAAATGGCACATCAATGTGAAGGGGCACGTTATCTCGCTTTCTTCTATAGCCGAGTTGCGAGAAATAAGCGAGGAAAGTATTGGCGCTATGGTCAGCATCAATGAGTTAGCCGAGCATGAGTCTACCCACCCTGTGTTAGCCAAGGCAGCAGACTCAATTGCAAGTGTGATGATCAGAAGGTCAGGTACAGTTGGCGGAAATATTTGCCTGGATACTAGGTGCTACTGGATTAATCAGTCTGAAACATGGAGGGAGTCGATTGACTGGTGTCACAAATGTGATTGTGGCACCGGGGCCGATTGTAGAGTAATTCCGAACCAAAACACGCTATGCGTTGCGACCTATCAAGCTGATTTGGCCCCTGTACTGATGTGTCTGGATGCCACAATCCACCTAGCATCACCCAAAGGAAAGCGATCCATGCCACTGTGTGATTTCTTCGAGTTAGACGGAATGACTAGGAATGTACTCGAACCCGGAGAAATGGTCACCCATATCACTCTCCCTGAAGATGCAGCAGATTGGAGAGGAGACTATCAGAAGTTGAGGCAACGTGAGTCCTGGGACTTCCCTGAAGCGGGCGTAGCTGTTCTCTGGAAAGGAGATGTGGGGGATGGGCCATCAAGTCTGAGAGTGGCAACCACTGGCCTAGAGTCTATTCCTAGCTTGCATTCAGAAGAAGCGGAGGAAGCACTAGAGAATTGGAGCGGAGTCGAGACCGTAGAAATTCTATCAGAGTCGATCAGAAAGGCAGTAAAGCCTGTCCAGAACACCTGGTTCTCCCCGTCATATAGAAGGAAGATGGTGAAGGTCTTAACGAAAAGGGCGTGTAGGAAGTTACTGGTGAGTTGATGGGTTCGAGAGTTTGCTCTTTGATTATTGGGGCCATTCTCGCTGTATCTCTTGTGGCAGTTCCCCCTGCATCGGGACAGGACTTAGAGTCCTGGGAGTTGGGAATAAAATATCCTGGAGAGGACTCCACCAATTCTTTCGTCTTATCTTATGATGGTTCGATCAAAGTCGAGTTCTTCGTTGAAAATTCAGGACTTACTGAGATAACGGTTCAGTTTGAGTACAATATCCCATTCGGAGGAAGTCATGACGGCCCTGAGGAAGAGTCCATTTCTTCCGGTTCGAATGAGACATTTGATCTGAAGATTAGCGGAATAGATGTACTATCCCAAGACGCGGAGAAGAAAGAGAAATTTTCAATCACTGCTACGATAACCTCCAGACAGGGCATCCCTGATCCTCTCTCTTCTTCTCAGAACAGAGAGGGAGATTTGGAGATACCCTCGATATTTGATTTAGTCGTAGATATTTCTGAGCCATTCGGACCGATGAATGCAGGCTCTGACACCATACTAACCGTGACAGTAAGAAATAACGGAAACGCACAGGACGGAGTGGCCGAAGTGGATGTCAGGGATGATTGCCCGCTCTTGACAACTGATAGTGGACTAGATGCACTTCTAAGCGGCAATATAGAATCCGGTAGAGCCAAGGATGCAGATCTCAAGGTTACTGCATCAGAAAGCCACCCTAAGAGGCACTGTGACATCACGGTATCTGTGACATCGAATAGGAATGGAGCATCCGGTGCATCGGAAGACGAAGTTAGGGTTACAGTAGAACCCCCTCCAACGGGAGATTCCGGCTCTGGAGGGCAGGATGACGATATCAGCGAAGTTGGGGACTCGATAGAGTCCAACCTATCTGCACCGGGTTTAGGAGTACTAACTATTGGACTACTTGCAGCATTGGCCTATGCCAACAGGGTTGAAAATTAAGTCGTGCAATCTTCACTTCCAACACGATTTGCGAACTACGCTCAGCAACATATAACCGTGAATTAATTGTCGGACGGATGTTGCTTGGGCCTACGGCCCAACTAAAAGGGGGTTAGAAACCATGGCAATTGACATGGATAGCGAAGCGAGATTCAACAGGAACGTTCTGTATTCCCTAGTAATTACTTCAATATTATTGCTAGTAATGCCAATGTTCTTCGTAGTCGGAAAATCGTCAAATTATTCTGCTTACGATACAGATGGCTTGGGACAGTTATCCGATATGAGAGAGAGTTTCGAAGGAGAGTATGTCGAGAATAGAGACTCTGGTTACTACGTTGCGAATACTATGTCCACACCAATGCTAGTCAATGATTGGAAGGACCCTCATCGTACGCTACTGACCATCATTGCTCCTGAAAAACCGATTGATCAGACCGAGGCAGATGAAATTTTCAGATTCGTCACTGAGAAAGGCGGCAAGGTAATCGTTGCCGCTGACAATACTCAGGCGCACAATCTGGCAATACTGTTCGGAGTCAGATACATGGACGCACCCCTGCTGGATGATAAGCAGCATTGGGTATACACGCAACAGGGGCAACAGGAAGTCGACTGGGGCAATGTTTGGAGCGCATCTCCGGTCAATCAGAACATCGGAGATATGTCCCCAGGAGCACTGATGCAAGGTTGTACTGCATTCCAAATTCAGAATCCGGACGGTCTGAACGACTGCAGACTTCCTGTAATGTATAGAGGTCCGACGGGAATGATGTTCGAACCCACGGACAAAGACATCGAAGATCCAAATCATAGGAGCATAATGACACTGGGTACCGCTTCTCCTTCTGCATTCATTGATAGGGCCGGAGATGGCGACCCTACCAATCCAGCCAACCCTGCCACTGGTGATCTGAGGCTAATGATGAGGTTTGATTATCCCGGGATAAAAGTCCTTGACAAAGTGGCTGATGAGGGAAGAGGGGCGTTTTCAGCTGGAGTAGGAGAGTTGGAGGTCACCGGAAGTATTGTGTTCGTAGCAGATGACGAAGCTTTCTCGAATATGCTTTGGGAACTAGCGGTCGCAAAGGATCAAGGCCTCAGCCAAGACTGTTCCGCGATTGGAGATTACACTCGGAATAATTGCTGGACCCAAGAGATCCTCAACAACAATGAGTGGGATGGGAATGAGAGATACTTCAGACTACTAGTGTATGATATGATGGAGTTCGATAATGTAGATCTTAATGCCCCTATTCGAAGCGATCCTTCTAACTTCCAAGTCGTTTTCGATGAGAGTAGACACGTAACCGGAGTCGTTTCTGAGCCATTCGTGCAGACTATGGGGACTGTAGTCCTACTTACTTCGAATCAATTCCTAAAGTGGCTGGTGGTTCTGAATGTCACCCTTCTGCTCCTCGTTGCTATGATGGTGGTACCTGAAAAGGAGAACTGGAGGCACGTCTTTGATCTGACCAAATTCAATCAGCGTCCGGAGAAACTCGATCCTGCCACGTATAGAGACAGGGTCAGAAAATCGCTTCTAACGAAGGTTAGGATACACCATGACCTTACCAGAGATGAGATGGCGATGACTCCTCCACCTGAAGTTCAGGCGATGATTGGGGATCCGCGTCTTGTGGAATTGGCTTATAGCCAAAGCCGGACGTACACGCCACAAGAGTTGCGCAAGTTGATGCAAGCTATTCGCCGATGGGGAAAAAATAACTAATAAAATGGAGTGAAAAAAATGAGTGAAACAGGACCACCAAAAGGGATGCAAACGCCAAATACTGGCACACAGGACGCGGCTTTGGCTAAGAAAGCGCAAGAAGCTCGTGGATCGAGCAAGGTCGATGAGGTTTTGGCTGCAACTGGTGCTATGGGGCAAGCAATCAGTACTGAGGTACAGAAGGTAATCATAGGAAAGTCGCACGTTATTGACAATGTAATGGTGGACATTCTTTCTAATGGAAACCTACTGTTCGAGGATTTTCCTGGATTGGCAAAGACGCTGATGACAAATACGTTCGCTGATGCTCTGGGGTGCGACTTCAAGAGAGTCCAATTTACTCCAGATCTTCTTCCAGCGGACATAACTGGAACAAATATTTACGATGCGAAGAAGGGAGAGTTCACCTTCAAGCCTGGTCCCATTTTCTGTAATCTACTCCTTTCTGACGAGATAAACAGGGCGCCGCCGAAGACACAGGCTGCTCTTCTAGAAGCGATGCAGGAGAAGCAGGTCACGATTGGCGTAGTTACACACAAGCTACCCTCCCCTTTCCTAACCATGGCAACCCAGAACCCAGTGGAGCAGGAGGGGACTTACCCGCTTCCAGAGGCACAGCTTGATCGTTTCATGATGAAGATGATGGTAGGATACCCCGACAGAGCAGACGAGAACGAAATCCTACAGAGGAGGATTAACAGAAAGACTGACGAGGTCGAAGTAAACAGCATCACCGACCCAAGTATTGTGGTCAAGATGCAGAAGTCATGCGAGGAAGTCTACGTTGACAGATCGGTCAGAGAGTATATGGTGGATATCGTAGCAAGGACGAGGGAAGACCCGAGAGTTCTCGTGGGTTCATCCCCTAGAGGTTCTCAAGCCCTCCTGAAGACGAGTAGGGCGGTTGCGGCCATGCGAGGAAGGGACTTCGTGACGCCAGACGACGTGAAGTCGATTGCAGAGCTAGCAGTGGCTCACAGAATTATTCTGAAGCCAGAGCACCAGATTAAGGGACTCGAGACCGGCGAGGTCATTCGAGATATTCTACATGGAAAGAATGCCGCGAATGTACCCACGGTCTGATTTTTGAGGTGTAAAGGTGGCCTGGAGCCGAAAGTCTGCGATGTTCGCATCTCTTTCGGTTGCGATGTACCTGCTAGGACTAGTGCTTCGAAACCAGCAGCTAGTGACTGTAGCAGTAGTTCTTCTTTCATTCCTAACTTGGGCGGCTCTCAGGACTGCGCACGGGGATGTCGCCTCCTCTGGTAGGAGGCTCGAGGAAGCAGTGCTGGACGAGGGCATCCAGCTCCAGAGTATTGTAGCTATGAGGAAGACCTCGACATCCAGAGTTTTCGAGGATGGGGAGATAGACGTCACCCTCAGAATTCAGAATAGATCTGCAATTGCAAAGGTCTTGGAAGTCAGGGATAGGGTGCCCGAGGTCATGAGAATCAAAAAAGGTGCCAATTACGTACTAATGGAAATAGGACCAAAAAGAGAGACTGAGATTTCCTACACAATAGAGACCCCGCTGAGAGGTTTCTACACCATAGGTCCGGTTTGTATTAGAGTTCAAGATGAGTTGGGACTCTTTCACAATGAGAAAGAGGTGCAACTGTACGACGATTTCCTTGTTTTCCCAAAGATGGAGGACATCAAAGATGCAATGATCAAGAGTAGGGTTCCTAAGATTTTCACTGGAGCAGTGAATATCAGAAATCCCGGTGAGGGTTCGAACTTCTACAATCTTAGAGAGTACTTGCCAGGTGACCCGATAAGGAAAGTAAACTGGAAAGCGACTGCCAGACAGGATGGCAAGATGATGGTTAACGAATTTGAGAGGGACGCTGTGAGCGATGTCATAATCCTAGTTGACAGTAGGGCAGTGAGTGAAACTGGACCAGTGAGTAGAAACTCTCTGGTTTACAGTACTAGAGCAGCAGCGAGTCTAACCCAGCACTTCCTATCCAGGCGTGACTCGGTAGGGCTCGTGGTTTATGGGGACGAGATTGTTTCCGTAGACAGGGATACAGGGAAGAAGCAGTTGTATGTGATATTGACAAAACTTGCGGGCGCTATGGCGAAAGGGAACACTCCTCTGAGGATTGTGACTACCCGAATCATGCCCCACATTCATAGAGGCAGCCCCATCATCATCCTGTCACCGTTGGAGGACGATCCGACAATAGTCGATGCTGTCAGAGACCTTAGGGCTAGGAACTTCGAGGTCACAGTACTTTCACCGAGCAGCTTGGAGTTCGAATTCGATGCGAGGAGAATAGACAGAACCGGCTACGAGGTACTGAAAACTGAGAGAGACATTCTGATGACCGAGCTTAGAGGCCTAGGAGCATATGTAATGGACTGGGAGCCGGACATGTTACTATTCACAGCCCTAGCCGGGGCACGGGGATTCTGAGGTGTAATTATGGAAGAAGGCAAGGGCCCAGTAGACACATCTCATCTGTATGAGGGGAAGGTGGTACGCTCATCGGCCCCTAGTAGGAAAAGAGCCGCTGGAACACTGAAGGCAGACAGCGGGATACCCGATGATGCGGTTCCAGATGTCGCCATCCCAAGTTGGATAGATGCGATCTTCGGAGGTCCGATTCTGGTCAATAGAGAGTTCGTATCACCTAACAAAATGGTTCTGAATCTTCAGATGGGGGCAATAGGCTCGCTCTTGGTCCTCGGATTCCTTACTTTCATGCTCACTCCAGTATCCGGAACTGCATGGTTCGCGTTATCAAATATGATTGGCCTTGGCTTCCTAGGGCTATGGCTCCATCTACTGATGATTATTATCGGACTGATATCTGGTTTCTGGGGAGTTTGGCAGAGAGACCAAAGGGCCATACTCCTATCTTACGTCATGCTAATTCTGGTCACTATCAGGTTCGCTGGGAGCAAGGTTGAGTTTGGATTGAGCTTTTTGCCGGAGAACGAAATAATGCAGAAGTTGCTGCTGATATTGTACGCAGTCTTCCTAGTCGTATACATCGAGGTCTCTAGTGCAGTAATCCGTTTCTCTATGCTCGATACCTCGATAAGAACCGGTGAGGTCTACGTGATGAACGTCAAGAGCATCACGGACAGGTACAACAGGGCACTTGGCTACACCCCTGCTGTTGCAGCATTGGTAGCAACACTGACCCTATTCATCAATTTCTTCGTTCCACTATTCGTGGGAATCTTCGACTCAGTTGCTGCAAACCGTCTAGAGGAGAGCGTGGAGTTGACTAGCGTTTACGGCGTTGCATTGGGAACTATCCTGGTATTCATCGTGATAGCGGGAATGTTCGCAATCAACCTCCCTCTCAGGATTCAGCAGTATCTAGAAAGTCAATCCGGCTAGAGGAATCCACCGGCAATTCCCAGATCCGCGACGACCAGCATTGCCACCGCCTCGACAACAGGTGCTGCTCTAGGGCCTATCACCGGATCGTGCCTTCCGCCGACCTTCAGTGACTGTTTCTTGTTACTAGGGAGATGTAGTGTGAATTGCTCTCTGGGTAGGCTGCTTGGTGGTTTGAAATGCACCAATACCCGTAATGGGGCCCCCGTCGATCTGCCTCCAAGGGCTCCGTCCGCATCTCCAGTCTTGGCTCCTTCCAACTCGGGAACATCATCACCTGGTACCCACATGTCATTATTCTCTGAGCCCCTCATCCTTGATGCCTCGGTCCCATTAGAGAACTCTATTGCCCTAGCTCCAGGAATTGCCATGAGTGCTCTCGCAAGAGACGGCTCCAGTCCATCGAACCATGGTTCTCCGACACCAATGGGGAGTCCGAGAATCAATAACTCTACCACCGAGCCAATTGAGTCCTTCTCTCTTCGGATTTTTCTTATCGATTCCCCCATTATTACTGCTGCATCGGGATCTCTGCAGTTTAACCTAGACATCTCCGTTCCCTCTTCAAGAGCCTGCGAAGTATCTAGATGAATCAGTGGCCTGGCGGAGATGTCACCCACTCTGCTTAGATGGGCGTGACATGTCCACCCTGCTTCATCTAGCATCTTCCTGACCTGGCTTCCTGCTGCCACTAATCCAAGAGTTAGCCTAGCAGACTGCGACCCCCCTCCTCGGGGATCGTTGGATCCACTGGATCTGATTTCCTCAACCATGTCAGCATGACCTGGACGTGGATGATCGGGTAGGAAACTATAGTCAGATGACCGCGCATCTGAGTTTCGAGCAATCATTAGTAATGGCCAACCTGTTGCCTTACCCTCATGCACTCCTGACAGAATCTCGCATTCGTCAGTCTCCAATCTGGCTGACATTCCTCTTCTTCCGGGTTTTCTTAGAGATAAGTCGTTCACAAGAGCATCCAAGTCAATTTCTGTCCCTGGAGGAATTCCCTCGAATAGCGCGCCTACACACTTCCCGTGGCTTTCCCCGAATAGCGTGACTTTCAGATGCTCTCCAAGTCCCATGCCCATCATTGCACCTCGGAAATCTCATCTTTCAGATAAATGCCTGTTGAAATAACCTCGAATCCAGATTCGGAAAATAGCTTTGAAAGAGATTTCGAATCTTCCTGGAAGCATACGATTGCAATTGATGGTCCGGACCCACTAATTCCAGCTGCAATGGCTCCTGATGCGATGCTCAAATTGCAAATTCTCAGGGCCTCTTGATCATCAGTTGCTGCAGCAACAGCCATTCCATTCGATGACAATGCATCTAGAATTGATCCTCTCATTATGGAAGCCAGTGACCTCTCGAATATCTGCTCCTGATGCGAAAAGGCCTCAGGTGAAATCTCCACTGATCTTTTTCCCCTTAGTACTACAAGTATCGAAAGCCTAGGATCAATATCCCCTTGGAGGATTATTGACTCAGATGCAGATAGAGTTGGGTCTACTAGTTTCCAGCCCGGTTCCAACGACGCCCAATTATCGTCCATGCTACCTGTCTTGGCACAATTAGAGATAAGATGCGAGTTAGCCGCGATATCTGCAATCTCAAAGTTAGAAAGACCGGCCCATGCACATGAGTTGAGAGCCCTGAGAGCTGCACATGACAATGCTGAGCTTGACTTGAGACCCTGTCCAATAGGAATTGAGCTGTCCACCTTCCATCCAAATTGATCAGGGATTGGGAGACCCCTATCCCTCCAGCATTTCTCCACTGCAGCGAGAAGTCCGTGCCTGTCATCTTCATTTTCAACCGCTTCATCTACTATCTGGACCTTGGTTGTTAGTTGGATGCCGATAGAGCAGCCCCTGCCCAATCCCAGAGCGTGTAGGATGGATATGGCCCCGTTCGATTCCCCTTCCCCTAGAACATTCACTTCTCTACCATCTCCCCATCAAGTGCGATTCCAATGTGCCTTACTCGATCGTCTGCCAATACCGTTATCTTGTCTCCGGGCTTTGCATCTGTTACTGAAACGGATGTCCCCTTTGGAGAAACAAATCTAACTGTCTCTGCTTGCTGGACGACTACCTGTCCCTCTTCTCCAGACATATCGAATCTGATTACGAGAAGAGGGCGCATTTCGATCTTCAACCTTCCTACAACGGCAGTTTCGATATGTCCGGACGAAGACAGGATTGCTATTTCGTCACCAGTTTCTAATTCGCTCATGTACTTCGTTCTTCCATCTGCCATTAGGATGTAAGAGTGAATCGCTCCAGCATTTATCCTGAATGGCCTATTGGGGACATATTCTGAGGAAATAGTTTCACCATGTATCAGACACAATTTTCCAGAAATAGAGCCAGTCGCTGCTCCTTGTCCTTCGTTTATCCTTCTTGTCAGATCTATGCATACTCTCTCACCAACTCCAGCACTCTCCATAGATAGGATTCTTGCCTCTGTGAGGTTGATTTGTCTATTCTCGATAGGCTCTTCCTTCGTCCATCTGTCTCCCAAAAAATTGATCGCGTCGTCCACCATGTCTCCTGGGATCAGGATAGCATCGACACCCCCTCCAAGTGCAAATGCTGCTCCAGAAATCTCTATTTCTCTATCAATTGCTGCAGCAATTCTTGTCTGAGTCCCTCTGGAACATGCGATTAGATTCTCCAGGGGTATCATCGTCCAATCCGAGCATCTGACCAATATCCACGGCACAAGTCCAATGAGAGAAATTGCCTCATCCTGATCAGAGGGAACGTCAATTGAAACTTCTGCCACATCATGAGAAGAACCGGTCCACAAGCGGGAGATGAAATTTTGATTCGGGTCCGAGTTCACTTCATTCTCTACCCATATCTGCATCATCTCACCTCAGATGCCTAGAAGCCTCTTCTGCATTGGCTCCGTCATGAACAATGGCCCTCAATGCTCTGATTCGGGAAGCTGGATGCTCAGAGGAGAATACGTTCCTCCCCATACAAACCCCGGACCCCCCTGCATTGATTGACTTCTCAACTAATTCCAGAACTTTACCGAAGTCATCGTCCTTGGGACCTCCAGAAACCAGTACTGGAATCGGGACAGAGGAGGTTACTATCTCGAATGACTCCTCTGATCCAGTCCAAGGAACCTTGACGACGTTGCATCCCAATTCCCAAGCAAGTCTAGCCGCATGAGCGACCCCTGAAGTTGAGTCTGAATCATCCAAGTTCAGGTTGTCCCCCCTGGGATAGAACATCCCCAATACCGGGATTGATTTCTCATGAGAATCCGTGGTTACCCTAGCCATCCTCTGTATCATCTCCGGCTCTGCCGGATCACCGAGATTGACTTGTGCCGACATTGCAATTGCCCCCCTATCAAGGCCCTCGGAAGGAGTAGCAACAAGGACCTTGTCTTGAGAACGGTCGCCTCCATGGATGGTGGACAAGGATGCGTGGCAGACGAAGCGCCCCCATGACGTCCTGGCGAAGTGGTGGGAGATAGGTCCCTTCTGCATTACTATTGCATCTGCCCCTCCTTCAATGACTGCATCTACAGCTTTATCGGAGTCTAACAAACCCTGTTCCGGGAAGGAAGATGCACTATGGTCCATTGGGACCCAAACCCCTCTTCCGTTCGGCAGAATCGTTTCCAAGCGGCTTGCAAGGACGTCTGTCATGATTTATCGCCTATGTTCCCCTCTCTTGAAGGGTACCATTTGCTTCTTTCCTAGACAAAAAACAGAATTGGAGTCACATCTCCAAGTCCACAATAACAGGGGCATGGTCGGAAACGACAAGTCCGCCCTCCCTCATTATCTCTACAGATTTCATCAGGGGCCTTGCGGCCTTGTTTGCTAGGATGTAGTCAATCCTCCAACCCCTATCCCTCTCCCTTGCCCGACGGAAGTTAGACCACCAAGAATAGGGGCCCTTGACCTCTCCCACGTGAATACGTAGGAGGTCCGACCAACCAGATGCAAGCATTCTATCGAACCACTCCCTCTCATGCTCCAAGAAACCAGAGGTGCGCTTATTTCCGGCTGGATCCCAAATATCATCCTCCGTGTGCGCGATATTCAGATCGCCGCAGAGAAGAGCGGGTTCATCAGAGTCCAGAAATTGCTTACTCCAGACTAGCATATCTTCGAGCCACTGATCCTTGTAGTCCTGACGCTCTTGTCTTGCTGAGCCATTTGGAAGATACATGTTGACGCAACTCAGATTACCATGTTTCGTTACTAGTACCCTGCCTTCGGGGTCTCTAGTCTCATCAAGATCCGTATCTATGCCCCTCCCAATCTCAACCATCCCGACTCTTGAGCATGACATTACGCCAGAGTAACCCTTCTTCTGGGCCGGATGCCAAATCACCTCGTATCCCTCCGGCTCAGACCAATCCTTGGGCATCTGCTCGGGTAGAGCTCTAACTTCTTGGAATAGCATTACGTCGGCATCGATTCTCTCAATGAAATCATCAAGCCCCTTTCTATGGGCTGCTCGGATACCATTCAGATTCCAAGTTACGACTCGCATGTACGTGCGCTACTGCGATAGGTCTTTGACCTTCTCGACTAGATTCATCTTTCTGATCCTCCTCATGCCATATGGGGTCAGGATGACAGAGATGAACACAACAATCCCAATTAGTTGCATTGCTACTGCCGGATCTGCTGATACGGTCATGTAAAATGACCATTGTACGAAAGACGATACCATTGCTTGAGTTCCAACCAAAGTGAACGCGAACGCCAAAACACCTCCAATCAGGCCTATTGCCAAGTGCTCGCCGAACATCATCCAGCCAAGTCTGTTCATTGGGGCTCCCAGAACCCTTAGCGTTGCAATTTCCCTATCTCTTTCTGAGAGGTTGATTATCAGGGTATTGAATAGTACCACTATTGCAATCAGGATTCCGAGAAACAGGATGGAGCCCAAAAAGCCCTGCTGCTGCTCTAGAACTGACTCGTATGAAGAGATCAGGTCCTCCTTTTCTATTACTACTAGTGAGACGTTACCAAGGTCACTATCTGCAACCGCTCCATCTGGAAGGTCTATCAGAACTGCTGTTGCTTCCACCCCCACTATCTCTGCAAGGTCTGATCTGTGGAAGTAGACGGTTCTACTCATTTCCCCCTGAGTAATTCCAACAATCTCAACAGGCGCGGGAGTAGACCCGAACATGAGAGTCTGGATTTCTCCTGTCTCCCATCCTAGGAAAAAGTTCAGACCTTCGTCAATTAGAATCTGATTTGTCTGAAGACCTGCTTCCGGAAGTTTGCCTTCCTTTAGATCTAGTTGGACTAATGCGCTGCTTTCCGTGGATAAGACTTCCATTCCATTGGCCGAAATTACTCGTGAGTCATTGACTGGATTTGCTGGGAAAGTAATGATTCTCTCATGATAGCCACCCTTGTCGTCCACCCATTGGATTACTTCATCCTCACCTCCGAACAACACATTGGCCTGGATGTCCCAGTTCTGATCATCTTCGACCGATCCCACGGTCATTTCTTCCATTGATGACATCATTAGAGTCGTGCTTCCGAACAGCAACATGGAGAGTCCTACTGCTAGGAATGTGAAGGTCAATCTTGCTGGTTTCCTGATGCTCGATCTGATGGTCAAGCCCGCAGTTGCGGGAAGTCTGGAAGTGATCTTCTGTATCTTCCTGGAGGAAATTCTGATCTCATGCTCTCCCCTCATTACCTCTAGAGGCTGGAGCCTAGATGCTTGAATGGCTGGAAGTATTCCCGAGAAAAGTACGACGGCTGTTGTAACCACTACGATCTGCAATACAATTTGTCCGAGTTCCGCTGGTTGGAGAATAGGTATGCCCATAAAGTCCTCATAAAACGTCAACATGGCGGGTGTGCCCACATAAACACCCAGAATCGCTCCGAGCAAAGATCCAGCGATTCCAATTCCTAGTGGCATAATGACATAGGATGGCATGATTGCCCATCTTGGGACGCCGAGTGTTCTCAAAATCGCTATCTCCCGTGACTGAGACTGGACTAGTCTCTGAAGGCTAAGGAATAGGGTGATTCCAGCGATAGCAGCTATCATCCCTGTAATCGGGATGTAAAACAGCATAGCTCCTTCAGCGTCAGCACGTAATATTTCCACTGAGAAAACTTGTGAGCGGTCGTAAATTAGAGAAGGAGAGTCTACTGAGTTTGAAATCATCTCATCCATTGCTTTAGTGATTAGGGTGAGTTCGGGACCATCGTCCTCATCTGTGGACGGGAGATTGTAATCAGGGGTGCCCAAGATATCAATCAGGAGTAGATTCGAAGAGCCGCTGCTCATGTTAGCCAATATCTCCAGACCCTCTGATGAGAGGTACCCTGTAGCAAAGTTACCTGGCTCAGCCGGGAATAGATCTCCGTCTTGTGCGTAGTAAAGATGGTTTGAGTGGAGTCCAATCCCCACGACTGTGAAGTTCATTCTACCGTTTCCCGCACCTATGGTCACGGAATCACCCAAGGATATCTCCATCCCGGTTGCGACGCGGGCATCGATGACTATCTCAGATTCCATTGTGGCCAACCTCCCGGAACAGCAATGGTGGCTAGGCATCCATACGCGGTCTACGGACCCCTCATCGATTCCGTGCCAGACGGCTGGGACGAGTTTCTCTATCTGTTCCCCCGCCTCTGTCGTTTCGTAGAACATTGTACCATCTAGCCTCAATCTGGGCTCGCATTCGTTGAGGACCAAATCGGATTCTGGCCAATTATTGGTGATATCCTCGCAAAGAGAGGCTGAGGTTTCTCCGTCCCAAGTGCCACTTGGATTCTCTACCCACAAATCTGGAAGATTAACTGCGTTCTCGGAGTCCTCGTAGATTTCGTCATACATCCCAGAAACTGTATGTGCATAAGCTGCGAATGATACCCCAGCAAATACTGCCACTACTACCATGGCTACCACGGCAACGAGTCTAATCTTTGACCTCATCATGCTCCTTGCCAGACGCTTGTTCAGTAGAATGAGCATTGGCAAACCTATCCTACAATGTGAACTGGGGTTGATGGGGGGGCATGCCCACCGCCGCTTTCATCGGAGATGATTTTGCCACTATCGATCCTAATGACTCTCGTAGCATATTGAACAAGAGACTCGTCATGAGTAACGAAAACACATGTGATTCCCTCCGAGTCGCACGCCTTGACTAGGACTTCCATTACAACAGATGATGTCCATGAGTCTAGATTCCCCGTCAACTCGTCTCCGAGAAGAAGCCTTGGCCTCTTTGCTAGGCTTCTAGCAATGGCTACTCTCTGCTGCTGGCCACCACTAATCTCTGCAGGAAAGCGATCGACCTCGCCTTCTAGTCCTACAAGTGCTAGTAGATTACGAGCCCTATCTTCGTCCCTGCCCCCTGCCAACTCCTGAATTAGCAGCAGATTTTCCAAAACAGTGAGGTCCTGTAGCAAATTAAAGAATTGGAAAACGTATCCAATGTTCTCTCTTCTGAATGTAGTCATGGCCTCTGATTCGTTCTTTGGGACCTTTTTGCCCGAGAATTGGTATTCTCCGGATGTTGGGCTGTCCAATGCAGATAAGCAGTTCAGAAGTGTGGTCTTTCCGGAACCAGATGGCCCCAGAAGTATGATTCTTTCACCTTCACTTATCTCCAGATCTATCCCATCCAGAGCTCTTACTGTCTCTGAAGCCATTTGGTAGTGCCTCTCCAATCCACTGATTCTCACGAGTCCCATATATTTCTCATTCCTCCGAGTCTGCAGACATTGAAAATGACTTCTGGATTATGTATCCGAAGCGCCAGCGAAAAAGGCCATTGAGTCCTTGAATAGTTCCTCCCTTCTGAACCTCTTGTTGTCCCTGATCTTGAGCCATGTGAAACCAACTGCTAGCAAGAGGATGAAAGGGATGAATGCCTCTGCGTGGTACTTGTGCATTACCTCGATTATCCCTCTCGCCGTATATGCCCATGTGATTGAGGCTGCTGTACCGCCGATGAAGCATGCAGCCAGAACCCTCTGGAATCTCATTCTGGCAACCAATCCCAGCATGGCGCCTACTAATACGCCGCTAGCCATGAATGGGATCCACACGAAAACGATTAGGCCCCAGAACCCGTACTTGTCAATCCTCTTCCTGTTCTTATGGGCAACATACTCCACGGACGAAAGGATGTCCCCCATGAATGGATTCTGGAGAAGGGCTCCCGGGATTCCGCCCCTCTTTGCCACCATTGCCTCCCCTTCGTGTTCTTCGGTTCCCTGCTCGACTCTGCCTGCAACTGCTCTATCTCCCAGAGTTGATTTTTCGTTCCTTGCACTAACAACAAGGGTCCGACCTTGCAGTAGGGACTCTAGGTCATTTCCTAGGTGCTTCCTTAGATCTCCTTGAAGGTGTTGATAGGTTGGCTTGAACAGGAAGTATGCGAATCTAGTCACGGGCCTGTAAATCACTCTGACGAATACTGCATCCTCATCGGCCAAAATTGCTGAGCCATAGTCAGCGACGTCGTGCTTCCGGAACCATCTGGACATGCTCTCTCTGAATGCCTCCTCGAGTTTACCGAACTGCCCCATTGAGGAGAAGAAGGAACTGTAATCGTCAGATAGCCTGATTTCTCCCAATTCACTGAAATCTATCGTTTCTTCTGATTCAGTGTCGGAGTCTGTGCATACTGTCTTGATTTGGAGGGGTCTCATTTCTCCGAATATTCGAAACTCATTCAGGATGTCCTTGATGATCGTTCCTTTTACATCGATGGGACTGGCAATGGTCTTCCTAGAGGTATTGTAGGGCAGGAAAACATCTACCGAAATAGCGCGATCCTGGACCTTTATTGATGATAGATTTGGCTTGATGTGAAGTCTCTTCGATGCTTTTTCTATTGTCCGAACAAGAAGCCTGTTCATTTGCTCGCTTGTTAGGAGATCGTCTGTTTCCCTGTGATACAATCTGTGCATCAGAGGGTACTGGACGCATAGGAAGAATACCGACATCCCAAGAGATATCGTTGCCATGTACCAAGGAGGGACCTCTGCGTTACCACCAGTTAGCATTGCTGTCTCTCTGCCACCGACCCACTCGGCCCCCATGAGGATCCACCCCCAAACCCCCATATCCTGGATAGTCATACAGGCTCTAGTTTCTTCGTCTGACTTCTCCATCTCCCTGTGAGTTTCCCCGGACCCGAACAGGGAGGATGAGGAAGTGGTATGCAATTCTATTTCCAGTTCCTTGAACGAAATTAGACTACCAGGACTTGCAACCGCCTCCACTATTTCTTGTTCGGACCATTCTCTTGAGTCACTATCTGAAGACGAAATACCGATTCTAACAATGTAATGGCCGTCCTCCAAATCATCGCTGTTCAATTCTATCGATAAGTCGCCAGTTCCCGATTCCCCCATCGTCAATGTTGGACCTCCTGCGCCACCATCTGACTCAACAGAAGACTCGTTCCAGACTGCAACAAGAATACCGAATGTCGAAGAGGTTTCCAAGTTATGACTCTCGATCTCTAGATCATCTCCCTGGACCCAGGACTTGATCCAAACCTCACCTCTTCTGTCCACGCAGTCATTTGGATCCAAAGGAGTCCCTGATAGAGTATCATCGATACTGATCGAGTCACCCAGAACCAATCCAGATGAGGCCAGAGTTATCATTCCGAAGAAAACCAGACCTGCCATCACGCCGAAGACCAGGGTATAATCATCGAATGTCTTAGGAACGATTGTATTGACCAAGAAACTCTTTCCTGGATTCTCTCGCCTATCCCTTATCCTATCCAACTCTTGGTCCAACTTATCTTCTGATTCGGCATCACTAGATGCTAACTTGTCCATGTTTTCGTCCACTTCAGAAGTTATCGAAGAGAGGTCGTTTCCAACCATTGGAATCAGGCGAGTAGGGACAGTGTATGTGATGTTTTTCACGGAAAATTTTGTCTAAAATTTTGCTTCAAAACAGTGTTAATAAAATCTAATTCTGGAAGCCGGATTGTCAAATTTAGAAACCAAAATTTTAGGCAATTTTAATGTCCTCCTACTACGTAGGAGAAGTATGTCCAATGGCAACGCGGTGAGGGGGCGGCTATCTCTTCTACTCGTAGCCCTGATGATTCTGCCAAGTTCCCTGGCTATCTTTTCCTACCAAACGGACGATGGACATCTGTCTGACGAAAGTAGGATGAACGCGATAGATTACGTTCTAGACGGCCAATACTCCCTAGGAGACACGGAGTCTGATGATCCCTCGCATGGGTGGAAGGGGGACTCTGGAAATATCGGAGAAGCGTCGCTATTCTACAGAACTGCTACCTTTGTACCGATTGAGAAGTGGGAGGAAACAACTGGTGAGGAGTACCTGTCTGGTTGGTTCGTTTTGGGGCACGATTATCCCATACCCTCTGATTGGAAATCCCAACTGGAGGATCTGGGGTTGGAATGCAGGACATTCTACTCGCCGCAGGGATTCCACTGTAAGGTGCCGAAGATAGCCCCAATGGAGCTATACGATATTGGGGTCATAGGTGCTTTCCGACTTGACTCGGCGGATAAGCTGGCCCCTGATGTAATTCCATTGGTCGAAGGGATGGACAGTGGCGCCATAATGCAGGGAGAAAGGTACGTAATTAACGTCGTATTGAGTGGTTCTAACGAAATAGAAAATCTAATCCAAACTGGAGTCGAGGTAATTGACTACAGAATAAACAGGGTAGCGGAAGTCGTAGTTGACGAGAAGGGTTTGGCCGGACTGATAAATCTTGATTTCGTAGAATGGGTCGAGCCCAAGTATCCAGTTCATCTTGATAACGAAGCGGCGGCTGAAATCATCGGCGTTGATTGGGTAGGAGAGTCTGCCAACATGGCAACTTTCGGAGGTGCTCTGACGGGTTCAGGAGTAATAGTCGGCGTAATGGACTCCGGACTAGATACTGCAGTTGAATGCACGAGCCTGTCCCATTGCAACTCTGTGAACAGCGGCATCCATGCAGACTTCGTTGGTAGAATTGCCGGAGTTGTTTCGTACACTTGCGGTAGTTGTACCGATGGTCCGGAGGATCAGAACGGGCATGGGACACATGTCGTCGGATCTGTTCTGGGAGATGGTGCGAACTCGCCCGAAGGAGTTGACAATAGCGGAATGGCAACCGATGCGCACCTGTTCATGCAATCCGTTCTGTGCGGATCAAGCCTATGCGCTCCCTCCTACAGTATCTTCTTCTCCGAGGCACACGATGCTGGGGCGCGAGTCCACACGAATTCTTGGGGCTCTGGACCTAGCACGAGCACGAATTGCGCCCAGTCTGGCTCCTCCAGCGGTAGTTGCTTGGCCTACTACAGCTCTGCATCGTATGAGATTGATGTCGAAGCTAATTCACTGGCTGATCTGACGATCCTCTTCGCCATGGGGAACGATGGGATGGACTGCACCTACAACTCCTACGACCAGACAAACTGCTTCGGTGGGAAAGATGGGGAAATAAACAAGGGCGCTATGAATCGGCAGGCGACTGCGAAGAACATCGTGTCCGTAGGATCGTCGGAGAATTACCGTGTGGGTCTGCCATTATACGATATCCCATACATGAATCTCTGCAGCGCTGGCTGCCCCGATCTCCCAGGTTCCGGTGAGAGGTATGGTACGGCTCCCATCAGGATGGACACTCCCAGTGATGACCCAGAGGGGATGAGTGCGTATTCAAACAGAGGGCCTACGAATGACGGGCGAATCAAGCCGGACATTGTGGCACCGGGAGGCTGGATACTCTCTACTAGGTCAGATTTGGCAACCCCGCAAGCGACGGCAGACGACCCGGGCGGGTACTACACTCACAAAAGAGGGACTTCGATGGCGACACCGATCGTGGCAGGTTCGACGGCATTGGTGATTGAGCACTTGAATAACATAGGGGCCTACAACTGCGACCTAGCAAGTAACCCTTCCAGCGACCAATGCCCGGAATCTGCCCTGATTAAGGCGATACTTGCATCGGGGGCTCATGACTTGGCAGGACAATACACATCGGGAGGAGATTCGAATGGAAATGGAGCCGTGGAGAAGGCTCCGAACAGCCATGAAGGATGGGGGAGGGTGGATCTACAACAACTGGTACACTCCGGGTTCACAGAAGGGATCGAGATATCCACATCCGATAGCCATTCATTCAAACTCACCATTCCGGATACCGGGATAGAGGACTTCAGAGTCGTCCTTTCATGGAATGACCCAGCGAACGGCCCCAGCGCAGGAAAGCAATTGGTCAATGACCTAGACATCGTCCTGAAGAGTCCCAGTGGAACAATTGAGACCTACACGAATGACGATTTGAACAACCTAGTAGGAATATCGGTAGGAAATAATCCGGAAGTTGGGGATTGGGAAATCGTTGTTACTGGAGAAAACATACCATCGGGACCTCAGAAGTACTACTTAGCATCCAGCGAGGGGGCAATCACAGACATGAGGAGCCCCGTTTCCGACGGATTCAACTCTCCCGGATTCCAATCTGGTTCGATATTCACCGAGACAACTATGTCCAGTGGAGGAGCCCACATTTGCACCATACTAGATGACTCGGACCTCCAATGCTGGGGAGACAACACATTCGGGCAGCTTGGCGACGGGACCACTGCAGACAGACAGGTTCTGACATCGGTTGGTTTGGACTCGGCAAGAACAGCGGTTTCGATCAGCTCTGGCCAAGACCACACCTGTACAGTACTGGATAACGGAGAAATCCAGTGCTGGGGTAGAAATAACTTCGGCCAACTAGGTGATGGATCGAATTCACACTCCAACTCTCCTGTGGAGGTAAGCCTGGGAGAAGTGCCGGTTCAATTGTCTTCTGGGGATTGGCATACCTGTGCAGTTCTAGACGATGCGAGTCTGAAGTGCTGGGGTAGAAATAGCCATGGCCAACTGGGAGATGGCACAAATTTGGATAGTAGCACCCCAGTATCCGTGAACCTCCCTGGAGAGAAGTTCCTCGCAGTATCTGCAGGTTCGAATCACACATGCGCGATCTCGGACAGTTGGTCACTGAAGTGCTGGGGAGCGAATGAAAACGGGCAATTGGGGACTGGGACGACGACGTCATCCAACGCACCCTCAACTATCACTCTCGGAGGGAGTGTAGTCGCAGTGTCTGCCGGTGGGGCCCACACCTGCGCCATCCTTGATGGATCAGGCAGTGGTGACGTGAAATGCTGGGGCGACAACGCATTCGGGCAGCTAGGTGATGGAACTACCAACCAGCAGAACGACGCGTCTATCGTTACTGCCTCAGTATCTGGTGCAATCAGTATCGACGTCGGAAGAAGACACACCTGTATAGTGAGTTCCAGCGATTCTCTTCATTGCTGGGGAGGAAGCGGGAAGGGCCAAGTTGGCGATGGAAGTACCTCAGTCCAGATTACTTCGCCAACTGAGATTGTACTAGGTCAAAATCTTGGAGTCGTCTCTGTTACCTCTGGAGAATCGTATACTTGCGTGGTCGCGAGTAACGACCTGCCTAAATGCTGGGGAGGAGTTGGGTCCGAAGAGTCTCTTGGGAATGCACCATCAGATTTCTCTGGCATTTCCAGATGGACTTACATTGGTTCTTCGGAGAGAGATTGGAACAACAATGGAGACCTGAATATTTTCGAGGTGGGAGTCAGCAATGACGATGATAACGATGGTTTTCCCTCTGGATCGGATAGCGATGACAGCAATCCCACAGTTGCGGCAAATTGTAGTCCCGGAAATTATGGCAGGTTTGCCTGTAGAGAGGCCACCCCCGGATACTACGTCAGTGGAAGTGGAAATACTGTAATGACCCCCGCAAGCCCTGGACACTACGTTGATGTCAACGGAGCGATCTCGGAAACTCAATGCCCCATTGGAAAGTTCCAGGAGCTTTCAGCGCAAACCTCCTGCGAAGATGCCAGGCCGGGTTACTACGTTCCAGGGCTAGGAGCTTCCGAAGGTACTCCATGCCCAGCTGGCAAGTACAACAACCAGTACGGTATGACCTCGGATCTGGCTTGTCAGTGGGCCGAAGCCGGGCATAGCGTCCCAGTTCTGACAAAGGTGTCTTCGGGTGCTTACCACTCATGTGCAATACTGGATGACGGCTCAGTTAGCTGCTGGGGTCTGAATGACAACGGACAGTTAGGTGACGGGACAAGAGACTCTAGCCTAGAGCCTGAAAAGGCCTCAATGCCGCTGGGAAGGAATGCGATTGAGATTTCTGCAGGTTCATACCATACCTGCACCCTGCTTGATGACGGGTCTATTCGTTGCTGGGGTTCCAATGCATTCGGGCAGCTAGGTGATGGTACGACCGTCGAAAGAACGGCTCCGATTACTGTTAATCTTGGCTCCGGAGTATCTGCAATCGGAGTTTCATCTGGAGAGTCGCACACTTGTGCAGTACTCACTGACAACAGAGTGAAGTGCTGGGGGTTGAATGCCAACGGACAGATAGGTGACGGGACTACGACCGATCGGCATATTCCGGTATATTCCTCAATGGGAGGGACGGGGGCACTGAGGGTCTCGGCGGGTTCGTTCCACACATGTGCGATAACCGTAGACCGAAATGTGATGTGCTGGGGGGAGAATTGGAACGGACAACTCGGAGACTCCAGCAATGTCGATCGGAACACACCAGTTGAGGTTTCTATCCCGAGCAACAGTAGTGCAGTATCGATTGACTCGGGTGCTTTCCATTCCTGCCTAGGGATGAATGATGGTTCGATGTTCTGTTGGGGTTACAACGCCAATGGACAACTTGGCAATGGAGGTACTTCGGACTCTAATAGCCCACTACCTTCAGCGTTAAGTTCGAACCTACTCCTGATGGAAATAGAGGTTGGCCTATTCCACAGCTGCGGTCTATTCGATTCAGGTGAAGCCGCCTGCTGGGGAGATAACAGCTACGGGCAACTTGGCGACGGGACCCAGACTGCACATTCAACCCCGGAGGTTATCATCCTAAGCACCAATGCAACGTCGATCTCAGTTGGCCATAGGCACACCTGTATGATTTTGGATGATGCCAGCCTGAAATGCTGGGGGGCGAATGAATTCGGACAGGTCGGGGATGGTGGCTCCACTAATTCCAATACCCCCCAGGATATCGACCTAAGGCACGGTTCCAAAGAGCAGGTCCCTTGCCAGAGGGGGACGTACCAGCCACTACCTGAGAAGACTACATGCATTCTAGCTTCAAGGGGTTTCATGGTGCCCGATTCGGGCCAGACAGAGCAGACTGGATGCTCACCTGGATACTACTCAAGTCTGAAGGGGCAACATGCTTGCGTTCCAGCTGCTAGGGGATTCTACGTTTCAGAGAATCAGGCTACATCACAGACTCAGTGCCCAGCAGGACAATCTACACTAAGTCAGGCATCCACATTCTTCGATGATTGCTTCGCGGACTTCGATGGCGATGGGACTCCAGATCAGATAGATGAAGACGACGATAACGACGGGGTCCCGGACGAGGATGACTACGACCCCCTTGATCCGGAAGTCTCCTTCGACTCGGATGGGGACAGGGTACCAGACAGCATAGATACCGATGACGATAACGACGGAGTGAACGACACCGAAGATCCGTTTCCAAATGATCAGAGCGAGTGGGAGGACTTCGATGGCGACGGAGTTGGAGATAACTCGGACGATGACGATGACGGCGATGGAAGGCCGGACTCCTTCGACGTTTTCCCAAATAATCCCAACGAGTGGGCTGACGCGGATGGTGACGGGTGGGGGAACAACGTAGACCCTGATGATGACAACGACGGCAGGTGCGACGACACGACTTACCACATCATCGACCAATATGGCGCATTGGTTAGCAATAGGGGGCCTGACCTAGATGGCGATGGCGCTCCTGATTGCCTTACTTCTGCGAAAGGAGACGAGTTCCCCCTAGATGCAAATGAGACCGATGATACAGATGGAGATAGCGTAGGAAACAACCAGGACACCGATTGCGACGGAGATGGTTGGCTCAATCCGGTACCATGCAACAGCCAAGGGAGCGGAGAAGATGGAACAGATGCATTCCCTCTAGAAGCGGATAAATGGTCCGACTCGGATGGGGATGGCTTTGCTGACCAAGGGAGCAACGTGGACGCCTTCCCCGACGATCCAAGTGAGTGGTTGGATACCGATGGTGACAGCGTTGGTAACAATGCCGATGAGTGCCCATACGAGTTTGGCATCAGCACGCAAGACGAGGACTTCTGGCAGATTCTTGCTTTGCCCGGAAACGAACTCGGTTGTCCGATTCAGACCCTTATCGGAGACGAGATAATAGAAGACGACCTAGAAGAAACCGAAGATGGTTCATTCGAAGCGGGAGGAGACTCACTGGACTTTGATGGAGATGGGATATCCGATGTCGAAGACAATGACGATGACGGCGATGGGATTCCGGATTCGGATGATGGGGTCCTGGGAGATGAGAAGTGGTCCAGAGATCCATTCAGGCCCTTCAGTGGTGAGACTTGGGCAATTCTGGCGGTTTCGGCATCTTTCATTGGAGTGATTGCCTACCGTACTGCTGGTTGGAAAAAGAGAGGAATCGCCAATATCCGCTCAAGAAGGATAAGGATTCAGTGATGGTGCAGGGGGCAGGATTCGAACCTGCGAAGCACTACGCACAGCGACCTGAACGCTGCCCCTTTGACCGCTCGGGTACCCCTGCCTAGGGTTCGCCCTGCTAATAGAGACTTCAATGCAGCGAATGAGGTTTTTTTGGTGCAGGGGGCAGGATTCGAACCTGCGAAGCACTACGCACTGGGACCTAAACCCAGCCCCTTTGACCGCTCGGGTACCCCTGCTCCGACTCGTGCGAATAATTACCCACCAAGAAGGCAGCGCATGAACGCCTCTGTCCCCCATAGGGTCATAACAGGGTCTATGCGCCCCCCAAACTGGCAAAAATGGCACGAATAGGGGTTCTCGGACTAGGCAACTGGGGAACCGCCCTAGCCCTAGTATGGTGCAAGGACGGACACAACGTGCTAGGCTGGACCGTGGAGCAAGAAGTATACGAGTCGATCATGAGCTCGCAGGAGAACGAGAAGTACCTGCCGGGATACAAGATTCCAGGGATGGACTGTACCATGGAGATCACCGATGTTACCGAGTCTTGTGAGATTCTAGTTCTGGCACTCCCAAGCTCAGTGATTCTGGAAGTAGTAGACTTGCTCATCCCAAGCCTAAGACCATCTCACCTCCTTATTGACTTGGCCAAGGGTCTTGCCCCTTCCTCAGAAGGAGGCTCGGGTATGATTTCCGATGCAATAGATAGGAGACTGACTGAGGCTGGCATGTCGAATCAGGTAGTTGTCATGACGGGACCAACCATCGCGCCAGAAGTAGCAAGGGGAGTGATAACTAACGCCCTGGTGGCTTGCCATGACACGGTAGTAGCGAAGAGAGTGGCAGAGAGGCTTTCCACCGATTCCCTGATTCTGACCCCTGCCGGCGATCCTGTAGGAGCGGAACTATGGGGCGCCTACAAGAACTGCGTAGCCCTAGCATGCGGACTCGTTGACGGCCTCAAAGACACAATCGGGGGAGACAATCTGAAGGCTGCAATGGTACTGTCGGGCTACAGCGAAGGACTGCGGCTTCTCGGGAAGATGGGGGCCGACCCGAACACGGCCTTCGGACCTGCAGGAATTGGCGATCTCTACGTAACAGCAACGAGCCCGAGGAGCAGGAACAGAACCCTGGGGGAGATGCTAGGTTCTGGGAAGAGCCTGGAGGAATCTCTGCAGGAGATGCACATGGTCGCCGAGGGGGTTCGGGCTACCAGGATGTTCCTTAATAGGTCGGAAAGGATGGGGCATCAAACTCCATTCCTGACAACACTAGGGATGCTTCTAGATGGGGATATCGCAGTCGAGGATGCAGTCAGGAAGATGGCTGGAGCATACGAAGTAAAGTAGCCTATGGGACTACTAAAATGGCTGACTCTCCCCTATCAATCAGTGGAAAGCTAGCCTCGGAAAGAGATGTCAAGACGTGCAACGTGCATGCATTCCCGCAAGCTGGTGCTAGGTAGTCCTCACCGGTATCTGTGAGAATGAGTCGTATTCCCTGGCCTGCCTGGACTATTGCGTCAATTGCCTGGAATTCCATCATCATGGTTATCTCTTGACCGGGAATTACGGTTTGGGGCTCGTACCCCCCCCCTCGTGGTATCTGACATCCATGGTGGCATGCCCGATCCTGGTTCCAGTCTCCATGTTTTGCATCTCAACGAAAACCTGACCCCCATCGAAAGATGGAACAACGGAAAGGTGCAAAGTGACCAGTCCGGAGATATGCATCGGGAAATCGGGATTTATTTCTGGGCATTCTACTGTGATAGACTGACCTCCGCCGACCACCGCGGGACCTCCGCCGATCACGGGAAATCCTCCGGTAAAGGATCCGTCATTTCCACAATCGCCAAGATCCACCACATAGTCCTCGGAGTCACTGGGGGGCCAAATATCCTCAATCCTCCATTGTCCATCGCTTCTTTGGATCTGTGCGAATTGCTCGGGCTGCGTCCCTCTACCTTGGAGATAGTATTCGAACCACTCGAAAAGATCCTGTGCCCAGTCCCATCTAGTCATATTTCCTAGCGCTTCTAGCCCGTAACCGCTCTCACTATCGTCGTGCTTCTCCCACTGGTCTGGGTAGTCGTGTCCCCATTGTCCCAAAATACCGCGTACCTCGTAACCGGATTCCACATAGTCGGAGTACCAGTTTGTTCCGGGAGGGCCACCGAAGACCTGATGCGGATCAACGTTCCAATCTTGCATACCTTGCACCCAGTAAATACTTCCATTCCACTTTCCGAATGCCTTGTCGATATGGCTTCTCTCGTCGTAGTAGTTCTGCATGTATGGGTCCATCTCACCCCCGATATATGTCACAGGTCCAGCAAAAAGACCCTCTGCGATGTCCGGACAAATATTGTCAAGATCATCAGAATTGTAGTCAACGGTGCTTGAGAAGTAATTCATGTGCATAATCTGTGACCTTGCTTCAGCGCTTCCATTCTTGTACAGCAATGGATGGAGTGCGGTAGTCCCAGAAATTGGGACGATTGTCTTCAGATACTGACTCCCCATAGCGGCTGCCTCCCATTGTGTAGCCCCCTCGTACGACTTCCCGTAGAGACCCACATTTCCATTACTCCAGTCTTGTTCACCGAGCCACTCTACTGCGGAGTGAATACCGAGCCCCTCTCCTGCACCCCTGTAATCGAAACACCCGCTACTCTCCTCTGTTCCGAAAACTGCGACCTGTGCGAATGCATACCCATGGGGAACGAAATTCTCGAAGATGAACTCCCCTCGTCCCCCTCCAACGATATTTGTCGGAGTGGATTCGTCTCCTGGGGAGCCATAGGAGAAGTATGGGGAAATGACCGCTATTGCAGGAACCTGATCCCCATCCAGAGTGTTGCTAGGCAGCCAGTACGATAGGTGAACCTCTGCGGAGCTTGGACCCGTCTCCCACACAGATGACGTATCTACCTCGATCATGGCCTCTTTGACTTCCAATGCGTGGTATGGTCCTGCTTCCAGAACTCGGCTGAAGGTTCCACTGGTATCCCATTCGACATCGCTACGTTCCCAGATGCTCGGGTAGGAACGTTCCTCCTTGTCACTTGAGCCCATGCACCCTGAAAGAGCACAGCTCAGGAGTAGCAACACTACGGTGACGGAGGAAGCCCTCATACGCCTACCAAAAGACATGGGGACAAATAATTGGTGATTCTATGCGATGTCTTTCATCAATGAGAGTGTTTCCTCAATCCATTCCTCTGCATAATCATCGTAATCTGTGTCGCAATCGATTCTTTTGTTGGTTCTTTTTCCACCTTTCTCTTCCAGTATTGAGTCCCATTCCTTTCCTGATTCGCAGAAAAATTCGAATGCAGTGTCTCCTAGTGCGAGGACTGCGAAATTTACCCCCATCATGCAGCCATCTTCTGATTCGGAGACAGCATCATACAGATCTTGGGCATTTACCGGTTGTTCACCTTCTCCCCAGGTGCTACAAATTACAATCAGCCTCTTGGAATCGGAGATTCCTTCTGTCGTGATGTCCTCCATGTCGATTACTGTTGGATTAAGATCGTATTTTTTCGCCATGTGAGCTGCGTCTTCTGCGAGTTCTTCGGCATTTCCTGTCTCGGTACCGAATATCAGGAGTAAGTTTCGATCGGTCATTTCCCCTCTCCTAGTTAGAGTTCGTCTCGGAACTGTATCCTCCAGATTTTCCTTACTTACAAAGTTTGAAGTTGTTGACGGGGGGACGGTTTACGGAAACCGAAAATGATGCTGGGGGTGATGCTTCCCCCCGCCAACGTATCCATATCTATTGGAGTGTCCCAATATCGTCTGCACTAATTCCGAAGTGATCCCACACTGGCTGTAACCAAGCTCTGATGTCGGCCTCGTAGTCTGCTGAAGCGTCTCCATCATTTGTCAGATCGAACATTTGTACGATTTTATCGGAGTAGTAGTTTGCGTACCATCCGAAAGCCTCGCATTCCTCCTGTGACATCCCCTCATGCTGAGAGTGTGTAACGGAGTTGTAGCAACCAGTGAACTCCTCTCCATCTGGGTCGTTCGATGAGGTGTAGTTCTCCAAGTACATGTATGCCTCGCAAGATGCTTGTGAGGTGTCCGTGGAGACTGTATGGGAGACCATGTTGTAGCAAATCGATGTGTACTCTGCGACGTATGCCTCTATGACCCTGTAGAAGGCGTGACCCTCTGCCTGGTGCTTGTCGTAATCTGACGTGTCTCCATCTGCTAGGTCGTCTGTCATCTTAGATGCGTATCTTACAGACGCCTGGGAGTAGACGATGACGATGTTCTTGAGAACCTCATCTCGTGCATCGACTAGCCCTTGCATGTCCTCATTCTGCATAGCAGTGAGCCCTGCGTTCATCGCAGCTAGTGTCGCGACGTTTGTGGCGGCCGTACCATCCGAGTTGGCCGTTCCGAAGTTGCCAGCCCTCTTGTCTGCGGTGGCGTATGGCCCGCACCCGTCATAGTCTGCGTTTGAATCGTCTGGTCCGTGGTAGAATGCCCATCCCTCATCCCATGCGTGCTGGGCATCGTCTGGGCCCCAGTTTCCAGCCTCTGCCTTGATTATGGCGGCATTAAGTTCGTGGATCGCATATGCGGTCATTACTCCGTTCTGGATACCCTTCTCAACCGCCTGGTCTCTGACTGTGTCAGACTCGCCTGCGAATGCTCCTGTTCCGCCAATGGCCGCATCCACGAAGGCGTGCCATGAACCGTCTGCTCCGTAGAATGAGTCGTAGGCGTGGTTCTTTCCTGAAGCACTTGCAAAGCCCTGCAGGGTCCTGTAAGATCCATCGGACTTCTCAGCATGCTCTCCATTCTCATAGATATCAGAAACAGCATCCCAATCGTATGCCCCGGATAGGTCCTTGATATCACAGACATCTCCCATCAACATGCGATGGTTATCGACGTTTGAGGCGTACTCATAGCCGCCGTCCTCTCCATCGAGGTCGACGTCGACCTCATTTCCTGCACATCCTGCAAGTGCTGAGGCAATCATCAGTATTGTCATCATTAAACTCTGTAGTTTTCCATTCATTTTTAGGTCAACCTAAACCTTCGTAAGAAGTGTATCTTATAATTTTTAGGTTACCCTAAATCTCTGTTTTATTTTATCTCAAGGAGTGGTTAATCAACTGAACAGGGAGGATGCCGATTATTTCGGAGATTTGTCCTAGAAGGCTTTGAGAGGTTGACCTGGATACTCCAGAAGAATAGAGTGAATTGGAAAGAATCTCAGAACCACAGGCTTCCCTAGGGGAGTCCTCGTCGATTTTATGGATCGAAATATCATAGCATCCGGTATACTCCCTTCCCATAGTTGTGAAATTATCCAGAAACATTTCGTAGTTCAGGGATAGCAAGGAGTTCAGTACAGCTGTACGAGAAACCATGTCCAAGACTGAAGGATCGTAAATTACAGATTTATACGGCAGAGAACCTATGGGTGGAAGCAAGGAATATTCTGCGGGATCCAAGCACCAATTTTCATCACTTGGTTGTGAGCCATCCTGGCAGAATATCACCTGTTCATTGCCTTCTACAAACGCAATATCCCCCCCTCCATTAGAAAGGCATCTAAGGGCCCCATTGGTACCATGGAATTCTGAGTTCTCTTCTGGGAAAGAGTAAGATGAATTGAATAGTGAATGGATAATCTCAGAGATTGAAGAGTTTTGCAAATCCTCTAGATGGTTAGTTAGGCCTCTTCCGACCAAGTTTCCTGCAACCAATAGTGTACTTGGATTATCTCTTCCCGAGAAGCAGGGAGAAATTCCATCCATCAAAGAAAACGGATCGGTGGAATTTGCAAATTCGCTATCGGACCTCACTATGGCGAATGAGTCCGAGAAGACCTTCTCTTGTTCATCCAACAATGATGCCAATACGGACATTCCATCGTGCTTCCATGCCTTCCAAGAGGGAATCGCATCTGTAATTGCGATATTGACGACTCCATTGGATAAATTTTCTACTAGACTGAAGTGATTTTCGAATTCGGAAATATTCACCCCTATGCCGATATCGTCGCTTATTGAGTCGGCAAGGAATCCGAAAGATGAGGATGTAGAGTTTGAAAGAGGCCCTACTACGCCGATATTGATTTCTTGTACACTGAGATTTACCTGTCCAGTATTACTTGGATCCTCGAAATATGCCTGCATTCCTGGGATGTTATAGACTAGGGATGAGTATCCCTCCAAGTGCTGTTGGGATGTGGTGGGGACGAACCCCGGGGTTCCGAATAGCAAGCTTAGTGTCTGGTCCATTTCGTCTATTCCACTTAGATCGACCAGTTCCTTGGAAATTCTTTCTGAAACTTCCGAGTCAAGAAAACTTGGATTATACATCAGGGCGTTACTGGGGGACCTGCCGAATGTGGGGAGCATGGTGTATTCATCCTCCTCGAGACACCACGAGGGCCTTATCGAGTCGTCATCTGGACAGTGATCCTCCACTGAAGAGTCCTGGAGAAATGCTATGTCGCCTGTTCCGTCGGAGAGGCACCTAAGAGCTCCTGAGTAGCCGTAGTACTTTGTACCGGCCTCAGGAATAGGTGGTTCGTCGTCAAAGAACTCCTGAATTGTGAACAACAATGACTCCACGTCGTTTGGGTTTCCAGCTACATTTGCGTATCCAAGACCGAGCAAGAACCCCATAGGAAGAAGCATCCCTACAGAGTCAAACCATCCCGTGTGACAGGTTTTCTTACCCTCGAAGAGTGAAAATGGATCTGTCAACTGATCATCATCGGTTTGGTAAGTTGCGATATCGCTGTCTGATTTGACCCATGCATTGGAATTGTAGTATGTTCTTCCATAATTCTCTTCGTCGGCGAGAAGCGCTTCTAATCCGTAATTCTTCCAACTCATCCAGGATGATGCTGCATCCATCATCGCAAGGTCAACATGGCCAAACCTGAGTGACTCAATCATCGCTTCTTCGGATTCTACGGGATATGGGGTAATTTCGAATATTGTCTCTTCTGAGAATTTCTGTGCCATGTAGGAAGGATCATTTTCTGTTCCGAAAAACTGCTGATCCACGATGAAAGCGACTGACAGGGGGATCTCCTCTCTCTCATTCTCTTGATCAACTGCTTCTGTATCTGTTTCATTCGAAGTGTTGTCCAGGCAACCGGAAAATAATACTAGCAGCAACATTAGCGCACAGAGTATAGTTCGAAGAGCGTTTGCGCTTCTAGGCACAAAAAAATCCACTTCAATTGAACATATAAATTCCTGTGAATTATCTCCTCACTAGAGTATTTGGATAGAAATTACCAGATTGAGGGGCAGTCTTGATTTCCCCCTTCTCATGCGAGAAATATGGCACTAGTCGATTTAACGGATTTCGAGGCGAGGCTTCTAAAGTGGATTTCTGCATCAGACTTCGTTGAAGTAGCCTGGTCTACAAAGAGAGCAGCAGACGCATTCAACGTTCAAGAAAAGGAAGTCTACGAGGCATTGGCGGCTCTGACGATCAAGGCCAAGGACCACATTCAGATATTCTATGATGGCGGAGCAATCAGGATTGTTGCGGATTACTAGCCTGATTATCCTCGCCCATCTTGACGCCGGTGACCGGATCAATCCGGTCTCGAATATTGACTACTTCCGGTGGATCATCTTTCGGAGGGAGGAACACACCTGACCAGGTTGGCTTGGTATTCTCGGACTCGTCTGTAAAGAATGAGCGGAGGTAGATGGAGACTAAATCGATAAGCAAAACCACCAGGAATATGATTAGCAGATATGCTGCAACTCTTTCGTATTGTAGGAACTTCAGATAGAGATTGATGTAGTACCCAATTCCACCAGCCCCGACTATCCCAATAACGGTCCCTGACCTGACATTGTATTCGAACATGAAAATCATCTGAGCTATAAGGTGGTTCGCAGTTTCTGGGATAACGACCCAGAATGATACTTCTGCCTTCGTGAGCCCCATTGCGTTGGCAGCCTCCAGAGGTGCGCTGTTCATTCCCTCTATCGCCTCATACTGCATCTTGCCCAGATATCCGACTGTGTAGATCGTCATTGCTAATATTCCTGCTGTTGGCCCCAATCCGACAATTATCACGAAGATAATCGCCCAAATCAGACTTGGAAGGCTTCGACAGGCTGAGACAACGGCCCTAGAAGGATAGGTGATGTACTGGGGGAATAGATTCCTTGAGCTCAATAGGCCCATCGGTAGGGAGAGTATCATGCCGAAGAAGGTTGCAAGAATTGCGATCTTTATCGTTTCAACCATCCCAATCCAAGCCGTGGAGCATGTGAACTGAAGGAACATGTTAGCCTCGCATGGAGGATAAGACTGGGGTTCGATAACCCTCCATCCATCCCAGTCCCAGACAAGACCTGACGTGAGAACGAGGGTTATCCAGAATCCAAGAGTCAGGACGGTAACTGAAACTAGCAGCTCCCTAAGTTCTCTATCGATCCTGATCAAGCTCTCACCTCCATGATCGAAGTATCCGTGATGAAGGGGTTCAGACGTCCATCGTCTATGACTAGAAGTCTATCAGAGATCTCCCGCGCTCTAGAGATGTCGTGTTCAACCAGAACCATTGCAGCTCCGCTCGATGAGACGTATTGCATCACTGCCTTTACCACCCTATCAGATGTTTCTTCGTCGAGTTCGCTCAGAAATTCGTCTGCCAATATTAGCTTGGGACGCTGTGCTAGAGTCCTGGCTATCGCAACTCGCCTCTGTTGCCCCCCGGAGAGCCTTTTGATTGGTTCATTTCTTTTTTCTTCCAATCCCATTGCCAGAATTGCATTCGTTGACTGTTCTCTAGAGTGTGATTTTGTGTTCCCTGCTCTAGAGCCTAGCATTACGTTGGCCCAAACGCTCGAGTGTCTGACCAGTCCCAGCTTCTGAGGGATATATCCAATCGTTCCTCTCGCTGGCTTTTGCGGAGATGTAGCCTCACAAACCTGAATTAATCCGGATAGCGGTGTCAGAAGGCCTGCGATCGTTTTCAGTAACGAGGTCTTTCCTATTCCGGACGGTCCTGTGATTGCCAGTACCTCGCCGGAATTTACAATCAGATTCTCTATGGATAGTAGCGGTTGTCTTTGAAAACCAACTTCTAGGTCCCTGATTCTAACTACCGCTGACACATGATTGGGGACGTGATTCCTCTTTTCATGTTTAGTATGTTTAGGTAGCCCTAAATTTATCATCTACATTCACTTCGGACGATACATGAGCACGATTTCGAATAGGATTAGAGATGCGTCACAGGGAAGGACTGTGCCAATTGCAATAGCCGGAATTATTCTCTCGGCTGCAGTTTTGTGGGCGTTGTTCACGGTGAACTATGACGAATGCGGAGATGACGAGGACTGCGTAAGAATCGCTTACGAAGTTAAGGATACATACCTTTTCTGGGAAGCGAATCCTCAGGAGATGGCAGACAAGTTAAGCGAACTGACAGGGATGAAGGTAGTAGTCTATCCCGTATCGGACGAGGTTGCCGCGATAGAGGCCGTCGCCAATGGAAATGCTGAGATCGCCATGGTGGACGGGGCTGCAGGATGGTTGGGTTACCAGGTGTACGATCTGGATGTAGTAGCCGTTGAGAAGAAGCCTGACGGAAGGGTATTCTACAACGCAGCAGCTTGGGTTAGGGCCGATTCAGAGATTGCAGCAGCACACCTGGATGACGACCCCGATACTGATCCATTTGCACTTATGCAAGGAAAGAAGTCATGCCATACTGGCTGGTTGAAGAGCGCTGGGATGCTTATTCCCATGGGTTACCTGATTGGGAACGGATACGCAGAAGTGCAAGGCGATCCAAACGAAATCGAATCGTTGAGAGCCACTGTGACGACTTTCTTCCATGCGGACTCTGAAATCCCTGAGGGCGGCACACAGTACTCAGGATACAGCGGGGCAATGAAGTGCATGATGACTGGGCACGGAGACGTGGCTCTAGTGAAGGATACGGCATATCGGCTATATTGCGATGAGAATGAGGATGGTGTGGCCGATGGTCCAGACTGGTGCTTGGAGCGTGACGATATTGTCATGCTACCCTCTTTTGGCCAGGCACCCAGTCACCCGGTAATGTATGACCCAGCAAGGATGGACGACGAGACTATGCTGGTAATTCAAGAGGCTCTGCTAGCACTTGACGACGATAGCGAGGGGCGTGAGATCCTGAACGACGTCCTCAACACGGCTGGAATGGTAGCTAGCACTGGGGAAGAGCATCTGGGAACTTACTCAGACGCAGTTTCAAATGTACCCGGCATCCAGGCCTATCTAGAAAAGTAGGGACTAGGAATGAGAAGTTGGGCGATAATCTCTCTACTAGTGGTAACTTGCCCCTTTGCTGGATGTCTTTCGGATGAGAATGAGTTCGTTTGGCCAGAGCCTGAGAGTTGGGATTGCTCCATTGATCTAAGTTACAATTTATCCTGCTACGTCTATCTTGGAGGTCTTTCCAGCCCAATAGTCACACTAGAGAATCCAGAAAATGAGGAGCTCTGGATAGTGGAGTTGTCTGGTCAAATTAACTCATGGAATGGAGAAGTAGTTTCGCAAGTGGCGGACCTTAGCCCAATTGTCAGCAACTGCCATGTAGAACAGGGACTACTGGGCATGGCATTCGCGGATACTTCCAATGGCAACCAGACCGTACTTCTATCTTACATCGAGGAGGGAAGTTGCGATGGGCCGAACGATTCAGATCTGTTGCTTTCCTCTGCTACCGTGAATTCTGATGGAACAATTGACATGTCCAGCATCACCGTTCTGAAGACCGTGGAACAACCGTTCAGAAATCATAACGGAGGCCATCTTCTCAACATAGGGAATAACGAGTATCTTTGGGGTTTAGGAGACGGTGGAAGCGGTTATGACCCCGATGGAAATGGACAGGACCCGCATACTGTACTGGGTTCTATACTCTACTTCGCCTTCTCCGGAGGAGAGGTTAGTCCTATTCTACAAGGAGA
>CACGIE010000003.1 GCA_902573015.1 uncultured Candidatus Poseidoniales archaeon
AAAAAAGTCGGAGCCATCAGAAAATTTAGTTACATTTGCATGCTATGCTGCATTTTTCCCTCAGTTGGTGGCTGGTCCGATTGTGAGATTTAGTCACTTTCGTGAGCAGGTTAGTAAAGAGTTGGGGTTCTCCCTTCCAAGAGCGAAATTAGGAGTTACACTGATACTATATGGACTAGTCAAAAAATTAGTCTTTGCTGATAACTTTGCAACCCAGGTGGATGGGATCTTCTCGAACCCCGATTCTCTCGAAAATACTGTATTAATTTACTGGGCGACACTACTATTCGGATTGCAAATCTACTGTGATTTCTCTGCATACACAGATATAGCTCTAGGATCAGCGCATATCTTTGGAATTCAACTTCCTGAGAACTTTAGAAGCCCATACAGAGCAACTAGCCCCCAAGATTTCTGGCGCAGATGGCACATTACCCTGTCAACGTGGTTGAGAGACTACCTCTACATCTCTCTGGGCGGGAATAGAAATGGAGAATTTAGAATGTTCATGGCCTTGATTGTAACTATGATTTTGGGGGGGGTTATGGCATGGAGCGTCTGGTAATTTTGTACTTTGGGGAGTTTTTCATGGGGCTATATTGATTATTCATAGGATTATCTCTAAAAGTAAGATTAATGAAAAGATTGCATGTAAATTCCATAATACGCACTATTTATCCTCGTGGATTATTACTCAATGGCTTGTTTTCATGGCCTGGTTAATTTTCAGAGTTGAGGAAAACCAACTATTAGTTAGATCTGTAAAAAGTTACTTGATGATCGATTCTTCATTACACTTTGGAGGGGCCGTCTCTGCTATGCCAGATAGGGCAACATATGCTTTTGTTTTACTATTAATATTCATCATTCTACATCTAATTTCAAGCATCAATGAAGGAGCAACAAAATATCACATAGCTAAACTTTCTAATCTCAAATGGGGGGCTGTGATTGGCGTATTCATTTCAACAATTTTACTGATGAGGCCGTCAGAAGTGGTTCAATTCATTTATTTTAGATTCTAACTTTTGACATAATCCAATTATGGATCTCTTCTGTTTCCTTGTTCCATGAGAAATCGACAGAGTCTCGAATGGCTGATTCAGAAAGTTCGGAGATTGACCTTGATTCGGCAATCTCCTTAATCGTATTGTAAAATTCTGATACAAAATTTCCAGGGTCGATGAGTCTCAACCAATCTCTCTCTCCTAGGTCCCTGTGGCTGGGCAAATCTGTAGCAATGACCACTAAACCGGAAGCAGCGTATTCCTTCATTTTCAAAGGACTACAAATCCTCCATGCTAGTTTATCCGGATGCGGAACTACCCCTATATCAGCAACATTGAGCGAATCACAATATTCTTGATCAGTTACAAGACCCTTATGTTCCAACCAATCAAACTCAGAGGACATTGCTTCTAATTCTGGAGAAAGGGGCCCTTTTCCCATGGTAATAAGTTTGAGTTTGAAATCATTATCTATCGCATGTTTGCATGCTTCGAACAAATCTAGAATACCACGTTCACGGACAAGAGATCCTGCATAGACAATTACCGGTTCTGAGGCTTCGAATTGTTTCCCTTCTGGTGAAAAACGCCCCACATCTACGCCGCCGCCACAATTAATAAAATCTGGAAAGTGGCAATTAAATCGGTTTTTCATGAAGTCTTGGTGTTGTGAGTTTTGGACGATAATGCCGCTGGCATTGGACACTATCTTAGGAACTAGAAAATCATAATGAGATAGTTGTAATTTTCCTAAAAGCCCCTCCATGACCGGCGGACTTCTATCATCAATCATCCAAACGATTTTTTTTCCCCTCATAGAGCCAATCAGGGAGGACATCTTCCTCGAAGTAATACGGAGCTCGGAGATAATTATGTCAGGTATGTATTCCGTAATCGAATTTCTCAATTCGCGAACTGCACCTCTGGATTTACTAAATGTGGAAACGCCAGGAAATTCTAACCAGTCATAGAGGCGGTGGCTGATTCCCTTCTGAGAAAGAATTTCTGATGCCTTCGGAGTATTAGGTGCAATGAATTGAAACTCAAAACCCCGATCTATGAATGCTCGGGCAAGATTGATTCTTGCATGAGCGAAAAGGGTCTGTCCAAACAAAACAGGTGTAACATACGTAATTTTCAAACTACGTTTCATCTAATATTCTCCATTCTCGCTACTGATTTTTTTCAATAATTTTGATTGATTCTTCACCCAATTCAGACCCGTCATGTCACAGTTTGAAGAAAACATATCTACAAAATGATTAGAGGGGGGGATATTTATTCTATTTTTTTCACCTGAATTATATGAAATTTCTATCTGTGTTTCAATAACGCTCGTTTTTGAGAATGGCCTATTGAGCGAAATGTTACCTTCCTCACATCTTAATGAGATTTCATTGGCATAGGACATCCCAAAGCCCCACTCAAGGAAACTTGTTATCCCCCCGGGGTAGTCAATCTTTGCGTTACCCCTAATATCCACTGAGAAGTTCTCTTCATTGATTAATTGTGAAGAGATTCTGCTGTAATCGCTTCCAAATAGTGAGTGTGAGGCGGCGACAGGATAGCATCCTGCATCAAGTAGAGCCCCTCCTCCGAGGTTTTTTTGATATCTAAAATTTTGAGATTCCTGATGAGGAATGCAAAATCTTGCTGACAAGGAGAAGATTTTCCCCATCTCGCCAGATTCGAGAAGTGATTTTAGCCTTCTAAACTGAGGGTGATAAAGGAACATGAACATTTCACACACATCGGTGGACATTTCTGAGGATAATTTCTCGAATTTAGACTGTTCCTTTTCATTTAGGAATAGGGACTTCTCAGACCATAGATTCTTGCCACTGGAAACCACTGAAATGCCCTGTTCAGCGTGCAATCCTGTTGGAGTGCAGAGAATTATGGTATCTATTTCATCATCAGAGAGTAGTTCAAACTCTGAGTCATATGCCTTTATTCCGAGATTATCGCAGGTTTCCGAAAGTTTCTCTGTATTCCTACTCCAAGCCCCGACCAGGCATGTATTAGTGCAGGTTTCAAGTGCGGGGAGAATATTCCTAACTGCATGTTTCCCTATTCCCCAACAAGAGACCTTTCTCAAGATATCACCTACAAATGGGAAATTATGCCCCTAATATGCGGGTTTATCCAAGCATCTTCGTTTAGCAATTGCTTAATTTGCCACATTGATAGCCAAATGAAATTCTCTGGAATGTCCGATATTGTTCCTTCTGGAACTTCCACAAGCATGCCCCTGTTTCTTTTCAGATTCAACCTACCGCCATCTTCCGATAACCACTGATCGAAAATTACATGGAAACCCATTTTTTGTATATTTATGAAGTACTCCATGAATCTCGGAGAGTTGCCGCCATGTGCTTTATCCAAATTAGAAACTGTAGCTTGTAAAGTGGGGGAAATTTGCAATTTCCCATAGTTTCCAGGCTCGGCTTTGGCTTCAACCAAATAGTGAGGGATTCCATTGAATCTCTGCCTAAGTAGACCCAGAACTCCCCCGTCGAAACCAACCTGAGTGAGAATGGGCTGATCCCAACCCCCTCTTCCGACTTCCCTATCATCAAAATCAACCCTAATTCCATGTATGCGGAAGAACTGTCCAGATTCATGGGCTGAGTTACCAGTAGATGGATCTGTGGACCATTTGGAACATTCATTCAAGGGAATTTCAGTAACTACCATCCTGCATCTGTCTCTCTTCTTGGAAAACCATTCTTTCACTTCTTCAATGTCATGAAATATGTTTCTATCCCTCAGACATTCGAAAAAGTGCTCAATCCTGTGTTCCTGATCATCATTGTGGAACCTAGAAAGGGTAGATCTGAAAATCTCTAATTCCTCGAAATAATTTGGGAGGTATTTCTCTTCCAATGGGGACTTTTCAGGATAGATACTTGCGACCTCCAACGAATCTTCATTGGTCAGAAACGACTCGACTTCATCACAAATTATTCCGACATCTTGGACATCCATCATATGGTGTAATGGAAGTCTCAGCACCCTATACGCAAATTCTTCTGTTATTGGAAGATCTTCGGCACTCCATCCTAGTCTCTGTCCCATTCTAGACGAGTGAAGTGGAACATATCCGATATAAGCATTAATCCCCTTAGATTTCAAGAAAACTCTTAGTTTGTCTGATAATTGAATTGAATTTTGTATAGTGACAATAGCATGGCTATTCCATTTTTCTGAATCATCAAATTTTTGAAGACTCAATAATCCTCGGGATTGTAGATCCTGTAAACGCTCGAAATAAGCGTCTGCCAGGGAGCCTCGGACTCTCAAGTTTTCATCTATTGACTCCAATTGTGACAATAAAAAGGCAGATTGCAGTTCAGTGGGATAGAATGAAGATCCGGCCTCGACCCAACTATACTTATCCACCAGTCCCTTGAACATCTTCGTTCGGTTGGTACCCCTCTCCCAAATATCTTCAATTCTATCAAAGATCCCTTCCTCGTTGACCAGCAGGGCACCCCCCAAACCACTGTGGATATTCTTAGTTTCATGAAAAGAGATGCATCCTAGGGAGCCGATTGTCCCTAGCCACCTAGAGCCCATCCCAGTGGATCCTAGTCCTTGAGCAGCATCTTCGATCAAGAATATGTCTTCTTCTTGACAAATCTCTAAAATTTGATTCATATCTGCTGAAAACCCCCCATAATGAACCGGGACGATTGCCTTAGTCCTCTGAGTAATTTTTTCCTTGACATCATTAGGATCAATCATGAGGGTGTCGGGATTAATTTCTGCAAAAATTACCCTTGCACCGTTTCTATGGAAAGCCGAAGCCGTTGCAGCGAACGTATATGATGGGACGATAACTTCGTCACCAAAACCTATGTCAAATGCCATGGCAGAGAGTTCGAGAGCTGCGGTACAACTCGTCGTCAGTAGAACGTGTTTGACGCCGAACTTTTCCTCTAACAGTTTTTGACACCGCTTAGAAAAGTCACCATTTCCAGCAAAGTGGTTGCTGCGAAGTACCTGATTTAGGTATTCAGACTCATTTCCACCCATCCAAGGGACATTGAAAAGTATCTCATTCTCTTTCGTCGCGTTTCCCATAGAGCATCCATCCGTAGTTCGGGCTTGAGTATTTTGCATCTCAACCTCAAGATTTCATATTTCTAGTGAATCAATGTCGAAGGTACTCTCTCTGATTGAGTATCTGGGAGGGCCGGAAACTTCAGTAACTATCCTGAGTATATATTCGCCTAACAATCCAATTGCGAAAAGCGTCATTCCTCCGAAGAAGGAAATCAAAAGAACTTGTGTCGTAAATCCTGGTACTGTGGTTTTTTCGAAATACCATTGGTAAATTATTGTGGCTTGGATTAGGAGAGACCCAAGTGCAGAAATCAGTCCAAAGAGCGATATCCACCTCAAGGGTGCATTGGTTGCTGCAAAGACATTATCCAGCGTAAATCCGACTAGTTTACGGAGTGTGTAACCAGATTTACCGAATTTTCTTTCATCGTGATTTACCCGAATATTCATCACCCTCTTACTACTTTCTAGAAGAGTCGCACCTAACATTGGTTTGGATGACTTATGATTCAGAACGGCTTTAGCTAGGTCTGCCCTCAAAATTCTGAAACTAGTGGACACTATTGATTTTGGCTTATCGTAAACAAAACTGAAAATGGAGTTTACTAATGATGAGCCAAGGTTTCTGAATATTGAGTGCCTTTTTGAGGCATAGGAGCCCATTATGCAGTCAACGCCTGGATTATCCCTGGCAGCAGAAATTAGTTTCGGTATTTCTTCTGGAGGATGTTGTAAATCATCATCTAATGTGATAATCATAGAGCCCCGACAATATTGGAATCCGGCTAGAGTAGTCCGAAATTGTCCCACGTTTGACATCAGATCTATTCCCCTTACTTCATTGAATCTGCGAGAATTTCTCAAAATCGCAGGCCATGTCTCATCGTCCATGGAAGAGTCATTGACCAGGATAATTTCATAAGAAACATTTTCGTTATTCATGACCGATGTGGTCCTCTCCACCAGTTCATCCATCCAACCCCCGCTCTTGAAGCAGGGGATTACTATGGAATATTCGGGATTTTTGCCCTCTACCAAACTTATCCCCTTCCTATGCCCGTATGGTATTGCATTTTGTTTTTGGCTTGGGCTTGGGAAAGTTAATCATGGAAGGGGAGGTTTTGAAATCCACTCCGATATGCGGAACACGTGAGAATACTACTTTTTGGAAATGCTAGGGCTTCGGTTCTTACGGTCAGAAGTCTTACATCAAAAAATCACATGATAATGGCAATATCACCATTTGGTGGCCCGGGTCATGAATGGCACGAGTCTCTTCAGGACGAATGCGAATCTCTTGGAATTGAGTGCTATGATTTTATTGACCCAAATGGTGAAGCTGCGATAGAAGTCTACAAAAAATTTGATCCAGAAATAATTATTTCTGTATTGTACAATTCTATTTTATCGGAAGAGGTCACCAGTATCGCGCCCTATGCCATAAATTTCCACCCATCCCTCCTGCCTTCTTACAGGGGAACTGCCCCCTTAATTTGGGCGATGGTTAACGGAGAAGAGGAATGTGGAGTAACGGCTCATTTTATGGAAAGGAAGGTAGATTGCGGAGAGATAGTTGGACGCAGAATTATTCCAATAGACGATCAAGATACAGGATTTGATTTGCACAACAAGGCAGCATCAGAGATCTGCGATTTAGCTGAGGAGATAATAACTCAGGTTGAAAAGGGAGGTTTGCGAGTTCTAGAGCCGCTAGATTTGGTTGAGAGTTATTTTTCTTCAAAAACAAGGAGGGTGAACGAGTTGAAGCCTTCATCTCAGACCTGTGAACAAATAAGGGACATAGTTCGAGCATTGGCCCCGCCCCTTCCTTGTGCTTGGTTCCAAAGCGAGGATGTCATAGTCAAAGTTGCTGCGGTGGAAAATTTTGATACTGCGGACAGTGGGGTGTCGAATCTTGGAATTACTCCTGGTTTCCATCAGATTGATGGTTATTGGTATATCCACGCTATTGACGGTATTTTGAAAGTGTCTGAATTGGCTTAATGGAAAAAACCGGGGTAGTTCGTCAGTAAGAGAGAAAAGTCAATGATTCCGGCGCCGATACATGGAAGGAATTAGGGGAGTAGTCCTAGCAGGGGGTTGGGGGACACGTTTGATGCCTCTTACAACCTCGATTAACAAGCACTTATTGCCTGTTTATGATGAGCCAATGATTTGCAAATCGGTTTCTACATTAAAGAGAATGGGGATTACTGAAATCATGATCGTTCTAGGCGGACATTCGGGGGATTCCTTCTTCCACCTGCTTGGAGATGGCCATAGATTCGGCCTGGATATAAGATACGCTTACCAAGAAAAGGCAGGTGGAATAGCCGAAGCTCTACGTCTGACCAAAGACTTTGTTGGAGGAAATAATGTAGCAGTTATTCTAGGTGATAACGTGTTTCAAGACTCAATGAGGACTTACGCGGAGGAGTTTATTGCTGACCAAGATAATGAGTGCTATCTCTTTTTGAAAGACGTAGAAAATCCTGAGTCATTTGGGATTGCTTGGCTTGACGAAAATGGTTCGATTGTGGGCATGGAAGAGAAGCCCAAGAGGCCTGACTCAAATTTAGCAATAACCGGCCTTTATCTTTACAGTTCAAAGGTATTCGATCTAATCGAACATAGCATAGATGTTATCGGATACTCGGACAGAGGAGAGTTAGAAATCACGGACATTAACAGATTTTTCATGGAGAAGAATTTGGCTAGAGGAATTAGATTCGATTGCCACTGGGCAGATTGCGGCGAAATTGACGCATTACTGGAGACCTCCAATCTAATGAAGTCATGGGGAATGGGAAAATGGCTCGTAACGGAGGAATAAACATGAGACTCCTAATTACTGGAGGTTGTGGATTTATTGGTAGTCACACAGTTAGAGAGGCCTTAGGGTCCGGCAAATTTCAGAAAGTGGTTAATCTCGATTGCCTAACATACTCTGGAAATCCAGAAAATCTGAAGGATATTGATGACGGGAAATACAGATTTATTCATGGGTCCATCAATGATAGTAAACTGGTACAAGAGACAATAAGGGAAGAAGAAATATCGCATATTATTCACTTAGCAGCGGAAAGTCACGTGGATAGATCAATAGACTCTGTAGAGCCATTCATCAGGTCGAATATTGACGGCACCAGGGTTATTCTGGAATCGATCAGAGATTTGGAGAAATTGGGTCATGAGATATCAATGGTTCATGTTTCTACTGATGAGGTCTATGGAAGCCTTGGCCCAGAAGATCTCCCATTTACCGAGGAAACGCCGGTTTGTCCTATGAACCCCTATGCCGCTACGAAGGCAGCTTCAGATATGCTAGTTCAGTCTTTTTCGAATACCTATGGAATTAAAGCGGTAATAACTAGATGCTCGAATAACTACGGACCCAACCAATTCCCTGAGAAGTTAGTACCTCTGATGACATTAAATGCTGTAGAAGGGAAGAAATTACCGATTTATGGAGATGGGATGCAAATCAGGGATTGGATTCATGTTTCGGATCATTCCAGGGGCCTTCTTGAATCTCTATTCGGCCTAAGTGACGGTTCGTTGACTCCGGGAGAAGTAATAAATTTCGGAGCCAACGATGAAAGAACGAATTTAGAAATTGTCTCGGAAATAATCGAGATGACTGATGCTGACAAAGGACTTATTGAGTATGTTTCTGATCGTCCTGGCCACGATAGAAGATATGCTATGGGTTTTGAAAAGGCCAAGTTGACTCTGGACTGGGAACCCCTAATTCCCTGGGAGAAAGGAATCAGAGACACCATTGATTGGTACATTAACAACCCTGAATGGGTGGAGTCAGTCAGGACTGGAGATTATCTAAATTGGTTGGAACGCCATTATGGGTGATTGATTGGTTTTCAGTGAGAGATGGACAAAGATCCACCCTTTTACTAGATTTGTCATAGTAGGCATTCTGGGAGTAGTAATAAGTTGGTTTGTATATAATTTGATATTACTCATAAACCCAGTAGAAGAATATAGAGCAACCTCTACATGGGTTGTTGCATATATTTTGGGAGTCATGCAACAGCACGCATTGCATCGGGCATTTACTTTTGAAGAAACAAAAATTTCCTACTTCAGTAGTCTCAGCAGGTCTTACATCGCATACCTTCTAGGACTAATTATTTCAACGCCATTGAATTTTTTCCTAATTGAATCGATTGGGATTGGGATTCAGGCTTCATGGGCAATTTCCATCATAGTCTCGACTATTGCTAACTATTTTTTTCTGAAGAAGTTTGCTTTTCAATTGTAGAAACGAACCATAAGACCACTGAAGTAGATACTAGCCAAGAAATGACAATGGGCATTAAGTTTCTAGATGCAAGATGCAACTCAAAAACAACTTCATTTGACCATGGCGCCCTACTTTCTATATCAAACTTGAATGCCAAAAGTCCCATTGAAACGGATACGAGGAACAAGGATATTCTTTTTCTTAAGTCGAAAGAAGCCACTCCTAGCCGATCAACAGCCAAACTAAAACATGCCCTCAAGAATATTCCCAGAAGAAGTACGATGGTTAGGAGAATTCTCGTCTTCCCCTCGAATTCTCTTCCAAACCATAGCCCGAAGGTAAAACCGATAGCAAGCTCAGAGAGAACTAGTGATTTAGTATAAGAGGAATTATCTAATCTTCGAATTGCTTGGAAGAATAGGATGAACGCCAATGAGATGAGGAAGATTGGGGTTAGCTCGCGAATGTATGGGTGCCTCCCAAATACCAGAATCCAAAATACAAAGGTTAGGGCACTAGAAATTACCCCTGAGATTGCAAGATCCTCGATAATGTCAAATTTATTACTTGAAAATGAAATAGAAATTATCGATATGAAAATACCAGCAAGACCCAACAAGAGTGGGGCGGAAAGAATCAATGAACCATCATAACTTAGCCAATAAACCCAATAAGAAAACAGAGCGAAGGATATTGAGTTCGAGAGTATCAAGAGCCTTGTTTTCAACATAATCTATCACCCATTCAATCTTACCCAATGCTGAACGACCATTCCTTTGGAATAAGACTCCCTTGATAGATAGTAATTTTCTGCCAAGGAATCTTCTAGATTGGAGTCATCATGAGTTTCAAGTCTGATTCGATGAATAGAATCTGGATCCATAGAGAGGAATTCGGACAATTCCTCCTCGGTGAAGTCATCCCAACCTCCAACAAACAAATCTGGCTCCATCTCGAACATTTGCAGATAAAATGTGTAGAAATACTCAGTAGGGTGAGTAAGTACGACCTGGACCTCGGTGTCGTCATAATCTTCTGAAATGAGTTCCCAGGCACCCCTTGTGTCTTGCCATCTCATGTCAGTAGCAGGGCCAGTAGAGAGAATTGTTGAAATGGTCAAAATTATCATGACTAATGTACCTATAGTGCTGAATGATAATTTTTTATTTCTATTCTCGAGATTGGTCTTTCCCACTTTGGGGGAAATACACATAGCTACCAAAACTAGCCAAATTGGAACCAAATGTAGCATGTAACGAGTTGCCCATGATGGAGAACCCAGTAATTGCATGAAAAGAAAACAGAATAACTGCAGAGTCCCGGCCAAGAATAATGCTGAAGATTCCTTCTGAAATAGCAATATTGGAGATGCATGTCCAATTCTTTGTAGGTTTTTCAAAAGACCAAAGATGGTTAATGGGCCAATAAATATAATCTCCCAATTCTCTGGATATGGGAATAATATTTCCATTAGCTCTAGAGGAGCGTTCCAATCCGCGGAAGGCATCCACGAGTTATCGTTTACCGATGGATCCAAAGTCGGCTTCAGAGTGATATATGTGGAAATTAATCCAGGGATAATATGCGGCCCATAGGCACACAAAAAAATTCTCAATCTATCTCTATTTTCTTGATAATTTAGAATGGTGGTGGAAACTACGTGAGGAAAAAGAGCGACTGCAATGATCAGAATGAATAGATTGCTAGTAATTGCCAAAATCATCGATAAATGAAAAAACGCCCAGTCGTGCAGGCGGATTTGCTTCTTTTTTATTGAGGAAGAAAAACGGAATGTAGCTAGTAAAAGAAAGGTACACCAAATCGGCCACATCCCGTAGGTGTATACTTGCTGACTCCAGTCAATTGAAAAGGGATTAAATGCCCAAGAAATTGTTACCAACCATGACATATCATTTTCACAGAATCTGGACGCTAACTTGTATACAAGCGGGATGCTCAAGGAGCAGGCAAAGGCGGAAGGAATTCGTAATCCCGATTCGCCATTATGGATGGTTCCGTCCGGCACAAAGAAGAGGATTATATCTCGAATTAGAATGTCCCCGAGGTATAGGCCAGCACTCGAAGAGGTCCATGCTATTCTGTCCCTAGGTGTGTCGTATAATAGAAGTCTTGAGTTATCGGCCTCATTGATCCAAAAGGGAGCATCGCCTATCCCCCATAGTCTGACTGCGAACGATAAGAAAGACAAAACCAGGAGGGGCATAAGGGGTGAATTTCTGAGAGTTTTGTCTATTTCCAACTTGATAACCCGGTTTATACGACTAGAATTAGATATTTTATTCTAGAGGTAATTGAAAATTGAATAAAAATTTAGATTTAGCAGTAATATTTTCTTTGGACCCCAATTATTGGAATAGTAGAACATTTGCCACAAAGATGTGAAGTTAGGCAGAGGCATCGTCGTAATATTGTTGATGACCTGCTGCTCACAGGCGGCTTTGGGCCTTTTCGATCAGATTGAGAGTAGGCAGAGTATCGGAGAGCATGTGGCTCACAACAAGGGCCTTGTGGAAAATTTCCCCGATGGAGGGACAGATTGCTTCTCACAATCTAATTATTCCAGTGGGATGAGTTTTCCTGAGGTTGACGGTTGTTGGCATTATCGTTCAAGATACATAGTAGGGGAGTTGTTATGGGTTCCAGCAGGCATTATCGGTGTAGATTATCCTTCGATGAAGATATTTTCTTTACTTGTTGCGCTGACTGAGATTGTACTAATTTTTAGTTTCATTTCAAAGTATTTTGGAAGAATCGAGGGTCAAAAAGCAGCCTTGGCCTATTCTACAGTTCCAGCATTCATTTATTATGCGCAGGCTCCCTTTATTGGTCATTTTCGAGTGATTGCAGTCCTCCTAATTGCGAGGTTTGCAATTCCTCACTTCTCTAGGGATAGTTCTGAAGAGGAAGAATTAGGGGGAGTCTGGAAATTTGGTGCTTGGGCTTTAGTAGTAATCGGTCCAGGAATAGATAGTTTGCTGGCATTCGCTTGGGCGGGTTTTGGTTTGTCCTTAATTATCCTCAAAACAAGGGGTAGAAAGGTATCCATCAATGCCATTTTAGCGTTCTTTTCTTCGCCTGTTTTATGGTTTATTATTAGCAATAAAGTGAATGATATTTTTGGCTATAATAATGAGTTATCTGCTAGGTTTGAGGCCAGAACAGACTTCTCGCTTTTCATGGATTCTGACTACTATGTCGCTTTCATAGACTCCTTTACTAACCAAGCCGGACCTCTTGGTTTGGTTCTCCTTATTCTGCTATTTTCTGATCTAAAGAGATATTATGATGCTGGACCTGAAGTTTTTTCTGCGGTAGTTTCCCTTAGTTCGATGCTATTCTTCACACTATTTGTTTTCCAGAGCACATTTATTGATTGTTGTCCTTATTTCGCGTATCCCGTGGTTGCACTATGTTCATTCGGAATGGCTGGATTCAAATTAGATGCGCGCAAAAATGTATTAATTCTCTCGATACTGCTGTTTACCTCATTTTCCAGTGGATTACTACTTCATTCTGTAGAAAATAACTATTCCGAAAGAGAATTGCAGAGATATGTAATCGACAATATCGATGAAGAAGATGGGATGGTTATTACTGATCATAATATTGCGAGGTGGAACGCATATAGATGGCAAATCCCAGGAGGCACCATTCATATTTCAGAGGATTATTCGGCTGAAGAATTCAAACAATTGGTAGTATCGGCCCAACCAGAACACATCATACTATCAAATCAGTCATTTCATAATGTCAATGCGTCGATTCTGGAGAATGAAGGTTATTGCGTTACAGAGATAGAAACCGACGAAAGGATTCCACCCCATTGGATCGATGGATGGATGTCAGACGTTTATCCCATAAGGGGAATCTGGAAGTGCTGAAATGGAAACAAAAGAGAGTAGAATAGTTTGGTCGGCATTGATTGGGGCCATGTTAGGAATCGGAGTGCTAGATTCTATTTCTTGGGAATCCTGGCCCGATGTAAACCTAGGATTTCAGTTACTTATTGTATCCTGTTCATTATTTCTATATTCATTTTCTAGCTACATCGAGACCTACACAGATCTGAGATACGTTGTATACGGAATATCATTTGGTCTTCTATGTGGCCTCCTTTTCCTATCAGGAGAGCCGATATATGTCTCCATCGTGTTACTTCTTACTTCTATTTCTCTGATATTGAGAAAACATAATTTTGCAGATGAGTTGTCTTCTCTGGCAACCCTGCCCCTATTTGTGGGCATTCCAATCTCGATTTTGTCAATACTTTCGAAAGAGATAGAAATATTTGAAATTTTGATAGCTGCATCTATACTGATGACCATACTCTGGATGAAAAGAAAGATTGTAGAAGAAATTCGTAGGATTGTCGGATACATCCCCCTGAGTATTGTATTGGGGGCATGGATTTTTAGAGAGATAAACGGAAACTTAGAGCTTGCAGGGGTTGATGCCTTTTTCAATATTTTACTGGTACTTTCTTGCTATGTTGTACTAATTATTGACAAAAAAAGTTTCTTCTCCAGTGAAGAAGATACCTATTAGATTGAATTGAAAGGTGATTGCATGGGCAAATTGGGGTTTGATTTCTCTCTGGAAAGGGAGACTGGGTGGCTCTTCGGTTCTGATGTTATTGCTATGTTATCCGGCCTTATCGGCCAGGCAATTCTCTTCTGGGCCCTATCGGGAGAGGATTATGGAATGTTTGTTATAGCCATGGATACTTGTTTCACTGTACTAGTTCTACTAGATTCTGGATTATCGGCCAGAGTAACAAGAGACGTGGGTGCTTTGGGAGACTTGGGTGGCGTCCTAGTGAAAAGAGTCGTGGGCATACAACTTTTTTTGGGTGTGATATTTGGGGCGATTACTCTGTTCTTATTGATGAACTACTGGACAATCCCCTGGCAAATTGGTTCAATCCTAATCATAACTGGAGTTGCCACTCACGTCATCTCAATGACTCACAGAGGGGCATTGAGAAGTATTGGTCTGGCGAAATATGAAGCAGGATCAAGAATAATCGAAAGGTTTGGAATGACCTGTGGATATGCAACTTTGGCCTTTTTTGGGGTGCATGAGGCCGAGGAATATGCCTCAGTTGCTGGTGTTTTTTTCCTGATGGGTGGTTTTTTCTCGATGCATAAATGGTCGAAGAATAAGGCCACTGAAATCGGAACTAATGAGTTGCAATGGAGCATAAAGGATCTAATTGTCCCATCTTTGCCGTTTGCTGCTGGATTTTTCCTATTAACTTTGAATTTTAGAATACCAAAGCTCCTCCTGGGATATTCGACGGGATTTGAAGAAGTTGGGATATTCAATGTTGCTATGATAGGTTTCTCAGCGGCCCTAGCTGTACCCAATGCCATATGGCAAACTGCCCAACCAGCCTTTGGAAAGATGAATAATCAATCGGACAGGGGGGCGAGGTCTGAAATATTCTCAAGATCAAGAAGAATTGCGAGATTTGGTTTGATTATTGGATTGCCAACGGCATTAATAGCAGGGAAGATTGGATTTCCATTATTGTTTGTTGACTCGATTCCAGAAGAGGATTTCTCTATATTCGGAATATTCTCCATACTAATGCTTGGGTGGAGCGCTATATTACTTACATCTCCAGATTGGGGGGGGAGTAATGGGGAGTGAGAAGCCTGTAGGTTACTCTTTGTCCATAGGACTATTTGTGCTGATTCAAGTTTTTGGCTTCGTTTATTTTGGGCCAGATTACGGAGTGGAAGAGTCTTCAATTTGTTTCTCCATCGGGGCGATGTCATCATCAGCAGTCTACCTGATTTGTACTGCCATTTCGGATGGGCTTCATGAGTTTTCGATTGGAATTTTGGAGTTCTCAATAGGAATTCTATACGCAATCTTAGCAATATGGAGTATTGTAGGGGGAAATATTGTTAGCATTGTCTCTTGTATTGTAATTATGTTTCTGTGGGCTGTTTTGTCAGAAGTAATTAGTAAACCACAAGTCCTTAATTCTTGATAGATTTGTGATAAATGTAGTAATTTTGGAGTGAATATGTGCGGAATTGGTGGTTTCTGGGACCATAACGGACCAAATGATCCTAGGATCATGGAGAACATACTTCGCGAAATGGCAAACTCGCAGAAGCATCGAGGGCCTGATTCAGAGGGATTTTTCATTAACTCTGAAGAGGGCATAGGTTTCTGCCACAGAAGATTATCAATTATCGATCTATCTGAAACTGGTTCACAGCCAATGAAATCTAGAGACGGAAGATGGATTGTTGTTTACAATGGGGAGTGGTATAATCATCGGCAGATTAGAGATTCTCTAGGCAATCGAAGATGGAGGGGGAGTTCGGATACAGAGACCCTAGTGGAATGTCTCTCTTATTTTGGAATAGAAGATACATTGCCAAAAATGAATGGAATGTTTGCATTCTCTGCATGGGACAGCGAGAAGAAGGAGCTGCACCTTGTTCGAGATAGGTTCGGAATAAAACCACTGTATTTCGGGCATCAGGATGGTCTGACCGTTTTCTCTTCTGAACTATCTGGAATTTTTTCACAAGGTAATTTCAAGATGGAAATTGAACCATCAGCTGTACTTTCTTTCCTCCGACTGAACTATGTCCCTAGCCCTTTGTGCATTTGCAAAGATATAATCAAACTCCCTCCGGGTTATCATGCTAAAATTGGAAAGAAGGGGGAAGTCGTACAGAGGCAGTGGTACGATCTGACTAAAGAGCTTGAGAAGTCCGAAATTCTAAGTCTTCGGGGATTTGAAGAAGAAGTCATATGGATGGAGGAGCAAATCGAAAGATCGGTATCTATGAGAATGCTGTCTGATGTGCCACTGGGCTCTCTTCTTTCTGGAGGAATAGACTCTAGTCTAGTATCCTTATTCATGCAAAAAGGATCAAGTTCTCCGATTAGCACATTTAGCATAGGATTCGCCGAGTCAGAATTCGATGAATCACAATATGCAAAAAAAGTATCTGAATTAATTGGCTCTCAGCATAATGAGCTGAATGTGTCCTCTGAAGATGTAATGGATTTAATCCCGCATATGCCAGGGATCTTTTCAGAGCCACTTGGAGATTCATCACAGATTCCTACGTACATTGTATCTAGATTGGCCAGAGAGCAAGTGACTGTCGCACTAGGGGGGGATGGTGGTGACGAGGTTTTTGGAGGATATATGAGATATCCTCAGTCACTTGACGGGAGTCGTATTTTTTCAGGTCCATTTTCTATTTTCCGTGACCCTTCTGCCACGTTACTTAATACAATACCAGCCTCTCTTTGGGACCTTATTTTGGGTTGGCTTCCAAGAAATTTGAGACCTAGGTATCCGGGCGATTGGGTTCATCGGTGGAGTCGAAGAGCGAAACTTCGACATCCTGAAGACAGGCACGCGGATCTTGTTGAGCAATGGATTGAACAAATTGAAAAGGGCTCGGGAAGGAGTTGGGAGAGATGCGATATTTTAGCTAAATCGGACCCTGGTGAACAATTTGCAGATCTTGATAGATTGCAAATCATCGATATGAAAACATGGATGGTTGATGATATTCTTGCCAAGGTGGATATTGCTGCGATGGCCTGCGGTCTTGAGGTTCGAGTCCCATTATTGGATCATAATGTAGTAGAGGGAGCACTATCACTGAGTCCTTCTTCCAGATATTCCCGTAGAACTGGGGGGAAGTGGATTCTGAAAAAGATCCTGTCTAGGCACCTTCCTAATGAGTTGTTCAATAGGCCCAAGCAGGGATTCGTCTTACCGATAGAGAAATGGATTAGGGGTCCGCTTAAGGAATGGGCAAGATTGACCCTAACTGAAGAAAACTTGATTTCTGTTGGGATTACTAACCCCCAGGATTATATCAGGATTCTAGAAATGCACATAGAAGGTCGGGGAGAATATGCAACACCGATTTGGACGCTACTATCCCTGCTGTCATGGAAGGAAAAATGGTTACCAAAGTCAAATGTTGATAGCATATATTGAGGTCTAAGTAATGGGCGCAATTTCACTCAGAATTTCTCAGATTAGAAGGCTCATCAGTAGAGACCCGAGGGATATTCTGAAATTCTCATTCTTTATGCTTAGGAGAATACCTCAATCAATTATTGACAGGTATGTGATTAGATTTGGCCATTCTAACATTAGTATATCTGGACATCCAAAGAAAGTAACTAACGCAAAAAGTCCGATGATTGACTCTGAGGAATTGATTGAATTTGGAAGGAGAGCGATGAGTGAAAAGAAACTAGATTTATTAGGCAAGGAGATAGGTTTTACATGGCCTCCAAACTGGGAGGGAGGTGAATTGGGAGAATGGCCTAAAGGCCATAGTCAGGCCATACAATATTACGGAATCGATACGAAAAAGGACATTAAAATAATCTGGGAATTCCATAGGCTTCAATGGCTACCATCAATAGCTGCTTTGTCTAAAATTAATGAAGATAAAGTACTGGCAAGTGAAATTCTAGATCTCATTATAGATTATGAAGATAAACACATTGTGAATAAAACCGTTGCTTGGATGGAGGGAATTGAAGTATCGATGAGGGCAATCTCGATACTAGAGGCTATGTCGTGGCTTGACGAAATAATAGAGGAAGATGAAAGATTTTCTAGAATATACCAATTCCTCTCCAAACATGCGGAATGGATATCGTCTCACTTATCTTTAAAATGGAGATTGAACAATAATCACCTCCTTGTAGAGTTAATCGGACTACTGGTTTTGAGTGAGAGAATTAGTTGGGATGCAAGGGCTCGGAAATGGAAGGAAAGGTCTCTCAGGATTCTGGAAAATGAGCTTAATGATCAAATAACAAATGGAAGGAACTGGGAGCCTACCACATCATATCACAAACTAATTACTGAAGGTCTGTTGATTGTAAATCACCATTGCTTTGATGGAGAGATCGCAGAAAATTCGATTGGAGACATCACAAACAAGATGGTTAGAACGTTGTCATTACTTTCTGATTCTGAAGGCAATATGCCACTTGTCGGAGACGATGATGGCGGCTCTATGCTACCAATTTACGTCGGAAAGGATATCAGAAAAAACTCGGAGATTTTTGAAATTGCCGCACGAATGGGTTTTGATTTGGAAACTCCAGAGTCGGTTTGCCATTATTGGGAGGGACAGGGGATGGGAGTGATTAGAAGCGAAGATAAACATGTACATTTTGTTTCCGGAGCCCCCCTGGGGAAAGCTCGACAAGGAAGTCATAGACACCTGGATATGCTATCATTTACCTTAAGCATGGATGGAAAGCCAATAATATTCGACGGAGGTACAGGGCAATATTTCGGAGATGAAGAAATTAGAAACCAGTACAGATTGGAGGCTTTTCATTCTGGAATATACTCACGAACCTCACATTGGGCTGTAATAAAGGGACTATTCGAGATACCAAGACCCCCGGTTGGAAAATTCGAACTATATGGCGAGGATGTGAAAATTAGTTGCGAACATCCGTCGGGCGGGTGGGCTGAAAGAATAATTTCCCTAGAAAAATCTGAAGTCAGAATTTTAGACAGTTTAGAATTACAGGATCCTTCAGTCGTGTTCATTGTTTCGGAAGCCGGACATGTGGAGGTTTCCAACGGGACATGGTCAATGAAATGGGATGATTGGGAGATCGTACATGACCCCATTCCTGCAAAATTCATTGGGACTGAAGATATGAAGTCTATTGGATACGGAACATATGACGGGTGCTATAGAATAGAATTTTACCATAATCAAGGTGTTAAGTGTACTACAAGAATCATCAATTTGAATGATGAGAAGAGTTAGAGTTTATCGATTTCAAATAAATTGAGAATAGCTCTTTCCTATATCCTTGAACGTCCAATCTCTTTGCTGTTAATTTAGCTTGATTAGAGAGTCTTTCAAGAAGATCCTCGTCCCTCACTAATCGACAAATTGCATCGGATATCGCCGTTATATCTCCCGGTTCAACGATCAAGCCATTTCTGTCATGCTCGATTACTTCAGGGATTCCTCCTACTGGCGTGACTATTGGGACTTGGCCAATTGCCATAGCTTCGATCATTGCCATAGGGAGGCCCTCATCATAAGATGGGAGCAGGAAAATTGATGCTGAGTTTCTAATTAATTGGAATTCATTATTAGGTAGCCAGTGCTCAATCCTCGCTAATGTTCCTAGATTCTTCAGATCAACATATCTTTCCAACTTCTCATGCTCACCGTCTCCAGTAGCAACGAATCTTACCTTCTCAGAGACATCTTGTGGTAGTTGAGAAAGTGCATCGATAGTGTCATAGCTTCCCTTTCTGACACCTATTCTACCATTTGATGTGATTAATATCTTCTCAGATTTATTTTCTTCGAAATTCTGTGAAAGTGCATCGAAATCTACAGGATTCCGCATAACAACTATTCTTTCTGACGAGAGTGAACAAATGCCTGAGTAGAATTCCTTCCACGATTCTGACAGGACTACTAGAGATGACGCGCGATTGAGAAAAAGTCGAATTATTGCTTTCCTTATTGGGCCAGACTCATTCTGATAGAATTTCTTGAATTCAGCACCATGAGAATGTAAAACGACTGGAATCCGAAAAAGAGAAGATAGTACTGCGAATGGTAATTTCCTCCAGGTACTTCCTCTTGAAGCGAAGTGGATATGTACTAAATCGGGTCTAAAAATAAGTTTCGGAAGGAAACGAATCCATGAAAAGATACCTTGGAATAATTTGATTATTTTTCCTGTGTCAGTTGTTGTAGCTAGAAGAGTTACAGAAGCCCCGTCAATCTGATCTCCTACCAGTAACCTCTCCACCGAAGAGACTCCGCCTCTAACCCTTAAATCTGGGCCAATCATTACTACTCTTTTTATCATCTTTGGCTACATCCTTCCCCAATTTAAAGATGGATCAAGAAGTTCGATATCGTTTGAATCTACCCAGAACCTACAAGCTCCGGGTACTTCTCCTGCTAGATAAAAATCCGAATATAAGTCAGCTGGAAGGCCCGCACGAGTAAAGTCATCAGAGTCAAGATCGGCTGTCTCTAGAACTGCTGAGAAGTATGTTCCTGAACCAGGAAATTGCTCCAAGAAAAATACTTGAGGTATAGCAATTTCATCGCCCAGCCTCTCAAAGTATTGGAAATTCTCATTGTCGGACATAGGAAGCATGGAATGTGAGAATAAAACGATATTTGTCTCTCGAGAATGCTCGTACATGAGGCCTACAATTCCAGCCTCTTCAGTCATCTCCCAGCATTTGTGAGTTTCACTTGGGAGAATCAGAGTTCGGGATGAGTAGTTCACATGAGCAAAGGAGGAAAGAGATCCTGAAATTATCGATAGGACTGCAAAGAATGTAACGGCCTTCTTCTTATCCCAAAATTCCACGTCAATCTTCTTATTGAGAAGTGATAGCCCAGCCATGAACCATATACAGAACGGAACAATGCTGTATGCCAGAAGTCTAGGAACTAATCTCGCTGCTCCCATTCTCGAGTCAATGAAAAACATCAGAGGTAACATCAGGATACATCCAATTACAATACTCAAATTGGTCGTTCCACTTTTCCCCCCCCCAAATATCTCCATCTCTAATTCCAAATTTCCTCTCAACTATTTTGGAAACGAGTATGGCAAAAACCAGAGGAGTTAGCAAATGCCAGAACTCAACAATTTCTCCCAATTCTCCTGGAAACTGTCTGATGAAGCTGAACTTTGCCACGGTAAAATTCCAGTAGATAAAAGAGGAACCTAGAACAAACGCCTGCTTCCTAGCGAGACTTGATCTCTCGACCCTCATAAATGACTCAGTAATTAGAATTGAGCCTAGAATCAGAGAGGTCTGAAGATGGCAAGTGGGGATCAGAGCCAGAATTGCATAGCTTCCTAACTTTCCAATATCACTTCTTGGGGACCAGTGAATTACTGTCGCCGCCATCAAAAGGCTCAGCATTTGAGCAGTGTATTGTAGGGGACTCCACCATGATACCATAAGGAAACAAACAAATGTAAAAGTCGGCACCCCCCCAAGTATTCACAAATTCTGAGTCCTTTACAGAATTGGCAACCAGAGAAATCCACAAGCAACTGACGGCAATTCCACAGACGGCTGCAACAAGGGGCGGGGAGCCAGGAAATATTCTAGAGAATGTATCCAAGATAATCAATGAAAGCATACGAGACAGATAACCCTCTGTGTGGTCATTTCCATACTCTCCGTATCGATCTGCAATTTGAACGAACCACCATCCATCTTCGGCAATAGGAGATGGTTCTGCGAATTGTGGACTTAGTATTATTAGAAGAAAAACAAGATTTATCGAAGTCAACCTTGTAATGGGAGTCAACTTATTCTGAAATCCTGCCATGGTAAGTGTGGCAATTGACGCCCCAATCATAATTGGAATCATGGGCGTCCACATGAATCTAGAAGCGTAAGGCGACGGAATCGACTCTTTTGGATCATCTGGGGATAGGAAATACAGAATAAAAACAAGGATCGCAAAAATATGTCCCAAAATTACGATTGGATCGGTATTACGAATTTTCATTATCGCATCATTAACGCTGAATTTCAACTATTCACCCCTTGTACTAATCCAAACTACCAATACAAAGTTGGCAAATAGGCCGTAAAGGATAAGCATTATCGGTAACTTATCACCTTTGATGTGAACTAAACTATCTTCTCGGTCTAATATCCCATCTCCGTCCTGATCGAATATGCAATCCGTCGATGAGGTTGAGGAGTTTTGCAGAGTATAACCTCCTGAGGTACACGGCCTAAATTCGGCAGAGCCGGATGTTGAAACAAATGTGTTTATCGGGGCAACTAAGCATGAAGTGGCTCTGTTTTCGGGTTGGTATGTCCCTGGTGCGCACAGTGTTGGAGATGTTGATCCCTCCATTTCCGCAAATGTTCCCGGAATTGTCCCCCTGCAGTCCGAAGATGATTTTGCCCGGGGTTCGGGAGAAAATGTGCCAACAGGGCATAGACTAGGGGCTGAAGATCCAGCAAACGAGAATTTTCCTGCTGGAGTTTCGAGACATTCGTCCCCCCTTAGCCATTCTTCCGAGTTCCTATACGTCCCAGCAGGGCACATCTTTTGCTCAGAATTTGCTTCAGACTTGGCAAAATATCCATTTGAAACAGAAATACAGGATATCGATCCAAAATCGGGTTGATATGTTCCAGGCGGACAAGGTAGGGCGAGGTTTCTAGAATTAGTGGGAACATAATAACCCGGGTCAGAAGTCAAACATTCGTAAGATCCAGAGTGTGGTTGATAGGTCCCATTGGGGCAAGTTTTTTGTTCTGTGGAACCCATTGAATCGACGAAACTTCCAGGATCAGAGAGTATACAAAATGAGGAGGAGTGCGATGGTTGGAAAGTTCCTAAGTCGCATGGCAACTGAGAAATTGTTCCGTTGTAGGGAGAAAAATATCCCGGATCTGTTTGAATGCAATTAGACATGCCCTGAACTGGCTGATATGACCCTGGTGGGCAAGGAATTTCGGAATTATTGTCCATAGATAGATAGTATCCCTGTCTGACAATACGGCACTCATCTATTGAAATTGAAGACCAAATTTCATTGAAAGAACCATTTGGACATGGGGATTGAGATGTCGAACCCGTGGAATCGACGTAATTTCCGGGAGAGGATGCTAGACATTCTTGTTGTCCCAACAACGGTTGAAAGGTCCCTAAGGGGCAAATCTCCACATTATTGTTGGGATTGATGAAAAATCCAGGCATTGATAAGCAATCTGATATGGATTTTGACGCTAAATTGACTGTAGTCGAGTTTCCAGGACACTGTATTTGAAAACTTGACATCGCAGAATCGACATAATATCCCAACTGAGACTTGATACAGCTTGAGGTCGATGTGTTTGGCTGAAAGAAACCAGGAACGCAAGGTAACTGCCTTGTTTCTCCAATTCCATTAGTGTAATTTCCAGGCGATGATTCTATGCATAGCGATTGTCCAGATATTGGTTGGAATGAACCTGGTTGACATGATATGGGAGAAGGGCTGCCAATCGGAGAATAGGTTCCAATCGGAGATTGCTGACAAGTGGCAATAGAAGTTGCGCCGATTACTGGTGAAAATGTGCCCGGAGGACATGGACTCGGTGAGGAAGAGCCCTCATAGTCGATGTAGTGACCGGGGGGAGAAGGTATTTGATTCGGTACACCACCAAGGGAGAAGTACCCAATTGATGTGTTTTGACAGGATTCTAGGGATGTTGCTGATTCTTGATTCGAATATGTTCCTGGTGGGCAGGGAATCTGCGATGATGCCCCTATTGAATCAACATAAAATCCAGGAGTGGCTAATTGGCAACTAAACTGTCCAGGATATGGTTGGAATTCCCCTAGTGGGCAGGGAGAAAATGCAGATCCGCTATTTTCATCGATAAAGTTCCCCGGGAGTGGGCTCAGGCAGTCACTAATTGAAGTAGAATTAATTGATATTGTAGATGAGTTTTCTGGGCATTCATTCTGAGTGGAAGAGCCATTAGAATCTACATAAAATCCTACATCAGAAGACAAGCAAGTAGACTGGCCCCCAAGAGGTTGAAATGTGCCCAATGAGCAATTATGGAAGGAGTCGCTGCCCGATAATGAGTAGTTTCCGGGAGGCGTAATTTGGCATTGCAATATTGAAACGGAAGAGGAGTTGTAATTGTAGGTCCCCACTGGACAAGGTTTCTGTGATGATGCAGCGAAATCATCAACAAAATAACCCGGAGATGAAGGATGGCAATTAGACTGCCCTTCTAATGGCTGGAAAAATCCTCTAGGGCAAGGGAATGTCTGATTTGAGCCAATGATGTCAACATAATGTCCAGATGGGGAAATTAGGCATATTGATTGAGAAATATTGGGCTGAAAGTATCCAGCCCCACAGGCTATCTGGAAGGTAGAGTTCTCAGATTCAACGAAAAATCCTGGAGATGAGTCGATGCAATCGGAGCTCGACCAATCTGGTTGAAATTTCCCCGAGGGGCATGGTATCGGTTCGGAAAAACCCTGAAGAGAGAAGGTCCCTGGTGGACTTTTCTGACAACTATTTATCGAAGAAGAGCCAAAATCTGGGTTATAGGTCCCTGATGGACAAGGAGTCTCGAAAGAAGATCCATGTCCTGGGACATAATAACCTGGATTGGCCAGAATACAGTTATTTTTTCCGACGAGATTCTGAAATTCCCCAGGAGGGCATTCTTTTCCAGAAGTTGCCGAGGCGACGTCGGAATAGTTTCCCTTGCCTGCATTAATGCAACTTCCTTGTCCCGAGGATGGTTGGAAGGTCCCTGGTTGACAACTAAACTGGATTGGAGAACCTTCCGGAGTCCAATAGCCCGGGTCGGTAATTTGGCAGTTATCAGCTATCGAGCCACTTTCATTGGAAAATGTTCCAGGGGGGCATGGTATCGGAGATTCGGCTCCCATGAAATCAACATATGTGCCTGGAGGAGAAACTGTGCATGAAGTCTGTCCGAAGTTCGATTGGAACGTGCCCATCGGGCAATTCTGGAATGAAATTGATTTAAACTCCGGAATGAAGGTTCCAGGAGGAGAGTCTTCGCAATAATGGTAGCCAAATGACCCGGGGGGACATATTATCGATCGTTCGTAGTCTCTTGGGAAGTCATCTGCATGATTCAATACCCCATCTTTATCATAATCGAATGATTCCAGCTTAATTCCCCCCATGATAGCTGATTCAGTTTGCTGAACCCCAATTCTAGAGCAAGATAGTTCGGATGCGTTAACTTCTACGTAGCAATAATCATCCAATCCAATTGCCAAAGTAGGGTATATTGCCGGAATTAATGACGATTTCATCCCCCCCCCAGCAGTCAGATAGTCCGTCCAATTCAAGAATGCAAATTGAACCAAAACCAGAAGAAATTATCCTGGGATTTGTCAAATTGTGATCTATCTTTACAGGGGATTCCGTTGCTTCGAACCCAAGAGATTCGAGATTGCCCCAGCATTCAAAGTCGCCTGAAAAGGTAAGAGCGCATGTGTAATATTCTCCAAGTGAAATTGCTAAAATCCTACCGAAAACATGGGTTTCATTCCGCAAGGGTGGGCTATAGTCAATATTCTCCTCAGAAACTTGGTTATGCGAGTTATCGCCCCAGCATCTAACTGTTCTATCGGATAAAATAGAGCAAGCATGATGTTTCCCGCTCGAAATAGAGATTGCCTTCTCCGAACGTCCATCAATTATCTTAGTGGGAGGAAGGGGTGGGTTCTGTTGTGAATTGAGCGGATTATCTCCGAAATTCCCCCAGCACCAAACACTCCCTGCTAGCGTTAAAGCGCATGAGTGAAATTTCCCTGAAGAAGAAGAAATTGCCGCTTCTCCGCCAATACCGATAACAGAAGGAGGGGAGAAAAATTCATTCTCAATCTTCCCGGAGCTTTGTCCGAACGAATCCTGACCCCAACAAATCACCAAAGATCTTTCAGAAATCGAGCATGTATGTCGATATCCAGAGCTAAGACTTGCAAAATTTCCGAATTCCCCTGTTTCGATAGAGAAAAAAGAAATTCCACTACCTTTAGAACCTAGTTGACCATAGAAATTTCCTCCCTTACAGTTAACTGATTCTTCTTGCGCTATCCAGCAAACGTGATCCTTTCCGACGGAGATTTTTGATCCCTCAAACCCTTCTTGGAAACCTATTGCCTCACTAATGCTCGAGCCTGAAGCGTCAGAATAGTTTTCGGAATCATCTACAACGAATGAGTTTTTCATTGACGGACTGACTAGATAAGACGACAATATGATCATTACCAGCACCAAGCGCCGAGAGTGAGAAGACACCTTTGGGCTCATGGTGATTCTTGGGGGCAACGTGTATTAAAAAATCCATTCTCGCACATCCTCGTAGAGTAGTTTACAAAGTACTGAAATTTGGATTTGATACAAGGGAAATCGTGATAGCATGAAGAAGACATGGGTTGCAATCATATTTTGCTCACTTGTCCTCTCTGTATTGATTGGAAAGTATTTCGAAGGAACGGATCCGTTGCCATCGGATTTTAATGATGACAGAAACAAGGAAGTTGTAATATTCTCATCATTCCAAGAGTTCTCTATTGACTCCGGGGTTGATTTCATGGAGAACGAAATGGATGTCATTCCACCTCTACCTGCAGGTACTAGAATCTTTCAAAGACAAATTGACATCATTGGGGATCCGATAGATTCGATGGGAGATAGTGTTTGCATAATTACCGGAGACTTAGGGAGTCTTTGCTGGCAGGGAGACGAAGGAGAATATCAAGTTGAAAGAAGAAGTTCAAAGCATGTAGAAGGATTGCCAGAGGGAGGTTTCGTTTCCATTGCAACTGGACAGAACCATACATGTGCAATGCATGATTCACTCATTGGTATAAGTTTGGTTTGCTGGGGCTCAAACTGGTACGGGCAGACTGGCGGGAGTTCGCAAACTAGTACAAACTGGAATGTTCTGCAGGCCGAAAATGGAAATTGGACTTCACTGGATGCAGGAAGAATTCACACTTGTGGAGTAAGCGGGGGCGATGTATTTTGTTGGGGGGATGGTTCAAGGGGGCAGATCGGAGATGGGTTTAGTTCGCAATCCAGTACCCCAATTGAAATCGAAATTGGCGCTGAAGAAATTGTGAAAGTTATCTCAGGCAGTTTTCATAATTGTGCCCTCACAGGGCTAGGAGACGTTTTCTGTTGGGGATGGAACGGATTTGGGCAGATTGGGGATGGTAGTTTTGATGATGCATTTGTTCCAAGAGAGGTGATCTTTCCTAACGGGGAAATCATTGAAGACATAGAGGTAGGGGAATCCCACAATTGTGCAAAAGCAAGGAGTGGCTCGATATTCTGTTGGGGAAACAATCTAGAAAACCAGATCTCGCCAAACAGAAATTATTCCTCCTCGATTCCAGTAAAAACATTTCAAAATGTTGCTAGAGATGAGGTTATTTCCTTGGGGGCTAGTAGTTCGTGTGTGATTTTCAGTCATGATTACGAATGTCTGGGAGAATTTAGAGATCATCAAATTCCTGATTTGAGTAGAATTACGAGTTTTTCTTCTGGGAGTGGTTTTTTCTGCTACATTCTACATGGAGAAAATGTAAATTGTAGAGGTACGAATGTTGACTTTGTACCTAGGGAAGCTCTAACTATTTCTCCGCCGACTTCAGTATGGCCCGGGTTAATTTCAGGAGTTGTGCTCACCGAAGAAAGTTCAAATCATCGAATCATGAGAGTTAACGAAAGTGTTCCACTGGCAAACATTTCATTTGTAGTTCAATTGGGAAGCGATACGGATTTCGATGGATGGTCTGATCTAGAAGAGGAGGAGTGCGACTCAAATAGTGCAGAAAGACTGTCAAAGCCAATTGATACGGATAAGGATGGTGTCTGCAACCATATCGACAATGATGACGATAATGATGGTTTTTCAGATGATGATGATTCCTTCCCATTGGACGTAAATGAGTGGAAAGACAATGATAAAGACGGCATAGGGAGTAATAGTGATAGTTTCGAAGTTACTACCCCTGTGGTTGGCGCAATAATTACCGGTTCGATACTCTTGATTATTTTTCTCTTGGAGGCACGAGAGATTTTTCAACTCTCCAGAACTTTTAATCACGAGGAAGAGGAGTGAAAATAGTGATTTCTTTCGGCCTTGGAATAAAGATTTATGATTCTCTGCCTCAAACTATCCAAGGAATAATTGGGAAAATATTAGCTCCAATTCCACTGAGTTGGAGAGGTCACAGAGGAGTATTCAATTTGGCAGAAAGAATCTCCGAACCAATTACAATCGATGAGTTAAATGAAAAAGAGAGTGAGGCCTTGTCGGAACTGGTAAGACATGCTTACGAAAATGTTCCGTACTACAAGGACTTGTTCTCAGAGAAGAAAATTGACCCTAGAGACGTAAGGTGCATCACAGACCTGCAAAGTTTACCAATACTAACAAAGAGCGATGTGAGAAAAAATGGAAGCGATCTTATTGCCAGTGATGCAAAGAAATATTCTCCTGGAAAGGTTAGAACATCGGGCTCTACCGGGGAACCTCTAGAGTTCCTAATCGATCAAAGAACAAGACTCTCAGAATATGCAGCGGAATGGAGGTGCATCCTAGAAAATGATGGGGAACTAGGTGGTAAGACGGCAACATTTCGAGGAAATTACTACAGAAACCATCGAAAGGTCGGAGCAAGCTGGTTCAGACACGCATTGTCGGGGGATTTGATTTTCAATACGTTCTCGATGGACGAGGAAACCTGCAGGAAATATATTACAAAGTTAAGGAGTTTCAGTCCTGAAATCTTCAGAGCTTTCCCTTCAAGCCTATCCCATCTTGCTAGATTTGTTGAAAGAGGTAAAATCAACGAACATGCTATCGCCTTTTGCTCTTCTGAAATGATGAGCGAAGAAATGGAGGATTTGATTCAAACTAGAATTTGTAACACTGTAATAAACTGGTACAGCCAATCGGAGTATGTACTATCTGCCGGAACGTGTAGAGAAGGAAACATGCACATCAACTCGGAGTTTGGAATAATCGAGGTTCTCGATGAAGAGGGAAAACCGGTTCCAGACGGTACAGTTGGAAGATTAGTAGGAACTAGTCTTACGAACTTCTCTCAGCCGTTTATAAGATATGATTTGGATGACTTGGGTGCAATATCGGAAACTCGCTGTAAATGTGGTAGGCCCCATAGGATCCTACAGAGAATATCGGGCAGGCATTCCGATCTGATAGTCACTCCCGATGATAGGACCCTGAGTACTGTACAAATGCAACATTGGTGGAAGCACCAAGCAGTCAAAGAATGGGATTTAGATCACTTTGATTGGATCCAGTTGATTCAAACCGATATTTGCTCTTTCAGAATTCTTGTAGTTTCAAAATCCGGAGTTGAGATTCAGAATTATCATGAAAATATGGAAATGGCATTATCGGATCTCTGGGGCACAGAAGTTTCAGTTTCTATTCAAGATTTAGACACGATGCCCCATGGGGAGAAGTGGAGATTCTCGAAATCAGAGATTTGATGGTGGACGCTGGGGGATTTGAACCCCCGGCCTTCTGGTTGCAAACCAGACGATCTTCCAGGCTGATCTAAGCGCCCTAACCAGTCGGAGAGGCAACTCATTATTGAGTCAAACCGTAGTAATGAAGTCTAATCACGAGTAATCAGGCTAGGAGAGATTGCCATGATTCCCATTAGAGAAGTGAATAGGATAACCACAAGAAGGTCCCTGCTGGCGTCCTCTGATCTTTCTTGAGATATTTGGGGCGGACCTACTTCTGGTTCAGGCTGATTGTGCACGTCTTCCATGAAAGTTACAGACAAGTGCTCCTCTAACAGAAGGGAGTCATTCATTATTTGATGCCGTAGTTGGATAGTTCCTGGCAGGAGACCGCTCTCCGGTCCCAGCAATATTGTCTCTGTTACCATACATGACTTGTCCGCCTTGCTGCCATTTTCGTCCAGATCACAAGATCCGCTGAGCCAGTTAGTAGAGAAGTCATCTGAACCATTGAACAGACCGTCATCATCAGCATCGAACTGGATTCTGTGACTAACCCCCTCCCTATCGTCCACGTTCATGAAGAACAGAAAGTCAGTCTGTACAAGGACATCGTCCGGAATGGTCTGAGGGGTCGTGCCCTCATGAGTCAGTAGAATCGTGTACTCCTTAGGCTCGTGAGCTGAAACTACCGACGAGAGAAATGAGGCTAGTAAGATGGAAGTGAATGCAAGTGCAGCTATTCTCACATGTCCCGGATAGTATGCGATGGCTTGAACATGACTCACCTTATGGGAGGGGCATGGACAGGCAGAGGGCAGCTATGGCTTTGGCATTGACTGCTTGCGTAGTGGTAGCAGGAGCATCGACATTACTGTTGTTGCAAGATAGCGAAGTCAGAATTTCGAATGATTCTGAATCAATGGTGGACCCATTACTGCAAGACGAGGGTCATGATCATAGGAATGCCAGCCAACACATCCTCTACACGGAAAACATCCAACCGGTTTCATTCAATGCTCTGACTGCGCCGGGCAATGCTGAGGTCCAGGTTTCAGACTCCCCGGATGGTAGGAGATACGCGTACATTGCAGGATGGAGCGAGATGCACATCGTCGATGTTACTGACCCAACTAATACTATTGTAACCGGGGTCTACGTGGACCCAAATACCCAGGTTCTCGATGTCAAGTACCTAGTCTACAACAACAGGGAGTATGTGATTGTCCAAAACCAACTGGTTGACCCGGGGGCTGCAGATCCCAATGTCGGAGAGTGGGGCGATCCTGCTCAGGTTACGGTAACTCTCGTTGACGTGACTGACAAATATGAGCCTACATTCGTCGATGCCTGGTACGATGCAGATCACCCAAGCGGCCCCCACAACCTGTATACTCACATGATCGATAACGAGTGGTACATCTTCGTGGCCAACCCCGACTACGAGTCATGTGACATAGGGCAGGGAGATGCTTGTGGGGGGATCACGGTTGCGCATCTGAACTTCGCAGGATATGGGGATTTACCCCGGATCGTGAAAGTGGGAGAGGCAGAGGTGAGTTGGGAAACCACGAGAGGAGGATGGATCTACATACACGACATGACGGTCCAGACATGGCCTGGAGAGGACTCCAGTGATCCGCGATTTGGCAGGACATACGTCTATGGGGCATACTGGGAAGCCGGACTGAGGATTTTCGATGTATCCGATGTCCCGCATCCGGGCAAGGACATGGTTGAGTACCTAGCCATAGCAGCTGCCTGTCGTGGATCATTCGGGACGCAATTGGGTTGCAACTGGAGAGCTCCGGAGGTAGGGCTATGGATGGACTTCGAGGACTTCGATGGCGACGGGCAACCAGACAGTGGGACAACTGGGAATGAGAATGGGGGGAGGGCCTCATACATCCACTATGCCGAGCCAATAGACGAAATGGTAGATGCCACCCATCTTGGATACCCTTCTGGCAAGATTCACATGACGATCATAGCTACTGAAGTCCTAGAGACCACAGTAGGCACAGGGATGGCATACCTGCTGGACACTACTCCCTATGAGGTCGTGAATGGGAATGTAAGATTCCTGCCCCAGCTCATCCACGGTTGGGAGACCCCGTTCGCAGATCATCACTTCATCCCAGGGGGGGAAGAGTGGCTGCTATTCAGTCCGCATAATGCCGATCATGAGATTTTCCAGACGGGTCTGCCAGGGTTTCCGGACAATAGCCATGGTGGTGCTTGGGACGGTAGGATATACATGGGCAACTACCACTCCGGACTGTGGGTTATCGACATCGAGTCCCTAATGGTGGCAGGACTTGAGAACGGTAACAAGACTGAGGCTCACATGGAGTCGACAGTTGGTTACCACCTCCCTCATGGAGCCGATGGGGCCCCGCTTGACAGTTCGTACTACGACTTCGGATGGACGCCATTCATCTGGGCGGCTGAGCACTACAAGGGCTATACGTACTTGTCATGTATCACCACCGGATTGTACATTGTCCAACTCGATATAGACGAGCCCTATGGAAACTCTATCTCGTTATGAAGTGACCATACTAATTGGGTGCAGTTTCATAAAATAGGTATCCCCGGATAGGGACATGGGCACTAGGGTTTGGCTAGCGGTTTCCATGGTGATGTTGGCTCCGGTATCTGGTTGTCTATCTTCTGAAAGCGAAGAGAGTAACGAAATCGGAGGCGAGGGTTGGTTAGATCCCGTTACCGAGATAGAGGATGCGAACCACTCTCACAGCGATCTATTGGCTCACAGGTTGTCCACCTCAAATGCCAATCTAATCGACTACCATAACCTGAACTGCGACGGCGAGGTGTACCCCCCTCCAGAGTTAGACAACACTGCAGGAAGGCCTTGCTTCGATGAGTGGAAGAACGTTGGTCCGACCCCTGGAGACAACTCGGAAATCGCGATTGAAGGAAATTTCGACGAGGACTGCAAGATTCACGCGGATGGCAGTGGTGGCTGCTTTGCCTACGTCTCGAGCTACAATCAGTTTGAAATTCTAGATATAAGCGAGCCGAATAACATCAGACTGCTTTCGACTTACTATGCCGAGATTGCGAGGATGATTGACATCAAGGTGACCAAGGACAATAACTGGGTGCTAGTGAATCACGAATTGACTAACAGCGAGTTGGACCCAATACCCAATGATGATGATGCAAACAGCGGAATGAACAGATTGGACGTGATCTATGTGGGCGACAAGACAAGTCCAGTGAAGGTCGCAGAGTGGAACAATCCCCCAGCAGGATTCCACAATCAGGACCTAGCAGTATACTGCGATTGGGATGGAGCAGTAGATTTCAGGGAGGAATGTAGCCTCTTCCTATTCGGAGCCGACCCATATCCCGAGATGGTAGAGGGCGGATCGGGGACATTCTACAAGGGGACCCAGATATTCTACGTCCCTAGAGGATTCGAGTCCTGGTTGCCGAATCAGAACGATGAGCAGCAGAACTCTAGCAGGGAGATCATCAGGTGGGGAGGATACACGCCAGAGCCGGATACCACGTGCGGTGGTTCGATATTCAACCACGATCACGTGTACTTCGTACACCCCATCACAGGACAGCGTCTCCTAGTAGCATCTTACTGGGGGGCTGGCCTCAGGATTGTAGATGTCAGCGAACCACCGATCCTAGCAGACCCACTTGGAATCTCTTGGCCTCCCGAGGTAGGGAGATGGCTGGGTTGCCCCACTGCTGACGATGGTTGGTACGGTCCGGATGGAGGGGGGCACGCCAATATGACTCCCGAGGAATGGCTAGACGCGGAGCAGGGGAACGACAACATCCACTACGCGGTTCCCTACGACCATCTTGTTTGCAATGGGATAAGCGAGTACGTTCCTCAGTTAGAGTGGCCATCAGAGTGTGGCTCGGGCCCCAATGATGCGACTTACGGGGTAAACTGGCGCCACTACACGATCATCGCTCCGGAGTATGGCAGTAATGCTGGACACACTGGCTTCCTCTGGACTATAGACACGACAGATCCGACCAAACCGTTCCTTGTATCGAAATGGAGACTACCGGGAGAGGGGACGCTAGCAAATGGATCCAAGCACCCGCAGCACTACATCCCTGGAGGATACATCTACAGCCCCCATAATGGAGATACTGGTGTAAATGGTCATGTCTACTGGACCCACTACCATGCGGGGAACTGGGTCACTGACCACGGAAGAATATGGGAGGAGCTGGTATGGGAGAACGGAGTGGCCGAACCAGACAGGGGTTTCCAGGCGATAGAGGAGCTAGCCCCAACTCACACTATCGGATACTACTTGCCATCTGGACCATACTGGATAGAAGACCCAACCACCACATTGGGGTATGACATGGCCGACTGCTGGGCCTCTTGCATGATTCCGTTCGATTGGGGACTGCAGTACGACCCCCGTGGATTCCTCTTCATCTCCGAGATGGTCAGTGGGATCTACGTGGTCCAGTTCGATGAGGACTTCGACCCGCGATACAACTATCCTGCGCTATGGACCATTGAAGATGATGATTGAAATGAGCAGGGCACTCGTCATAGCACTTCTGATGTCCTCAATCGCAATGCCAATGGCATCTGGGCACGGAGCGAATGACTTCTCGATTATCATGAGGGGGTCTAGCCTTCAACCAGTAGTTGCCGAAGTGATGCAGAACGACTCCGTCACGTTCTACAACGTGGCTGACACCAACAGGACGATCAGAGTGGACCTGGATGGGGATGGCGAATACGATCAGAGGTGCGAGACGGAGCCTAGTAACTCCTCGTCCATAAGGGATGAGTGCTCGTTCATACTGGACTGGGACAGATGGCCAGCGGGAAATTACTACCTTGAAGTATTCGAAAATGGGACCATCTGGAACACGCTAAATCTGACTGTGATGCACGACTATCACGAGGAGGCGGGGCCCCCTACAGGATACTCATTCAACTCGGAGGACTCTGCGGATGAGGATTCGAGTGGTACAAGTGATGGCCTGCTAGCTATGTCAGTCATGCTTATTTTGGTTTTCTTAGTCGTAGTAAATAGGCTAATGGGGATGGATGAATGAAGATGGGCAGGATGACCTCTTTTTTCCTATCTTTGTTGATAATTTCCTCTTCCGGATGCCTCTCCGGTGAGGTTGATGATTTCTACGGAGAGGATATCTCCCCTCCCATTTCAGTGGATGATTTCGTTCTAGTTGATGAGAATGGGGATACTGTCTCTATGTCTGATTTCGAAGGGAAGGTGGTAGTGGTGGCCTTCCTATTCACAAGATGCCCGGATATCTGTCCAGTAGTCAGTGCCAATCTGGCATTCGTAGAGCAGGAACTGGGCGACCTGCATGGCTCTTCTGTTCAGATCCTGACTGTTACAGTCGATCCGTGGACGGACAATGCAAGTGTTCTGAACAATTATGCCACTACCAGGGAACTCGGATGGCCGCATCTGACGGGTGCAGTCGAGGACTTGGAACCTGTTTGGATGAACTTCGACGTAGGCCTAACAACGTATGACACAGATGTGGACAACGACGGAGTCGCTGACGGATTCGACAGTTGCCCCGATACACCAGAGGGGGAAGAAGTCGATAACAACGGATGTGGGAAGGAGACCCAGCAGCCAGAGGGGGACGTGGTGACTAACCATCACCCACTTGACTACTGGGTGGATCACACGACGGGCACGATCATAGTTGACAAGCAGATGAGGCAAAGGGTATGGTGGGGAGACACGGACTGGAACCCTGAGCTCGTTCTCGAAGACATACTGAGCCTAGTGGAAGAAGAGTGAAATAATCCCTAACTAGGAAGCAAGACTATGTCTGTGAGAGTCAGAGCGGCGATTTTGGCCTTCTCCTTCCTACTTGTAGGATGCATTGGCCCTGAGGGGACGGAGATACTGGGGACAGAATACAGGAATCCGCCCGATGCGCCGGACTTTACTCTGGAAAACCAGTTCGGGGAGGATGTTTCTCTTTCCGATTTTGATGGGAAGGTCGTAGTTGTTGCTTTCATCTACACTGCCTGTCCGGATGTTTGTCTGATCATTTCATCCAACATCGACTACGTGAGTCAGAATCTGGGAAGTGAATCAGAATTCGTCGAGTTCATCTCAATAACCATAGATCCTGCTAGGGATACCACTCAGAGGCTCTTGGAGTGGACCACTGCGAGAGGGTACGAATGGAACCACCTTACCCACGACAGGGGCTCTGTTATGCAAGCAGTATGGGACGAATGGAAGGTCGTGGTGGATGCCGATCACATTGCGAACAGCCTTCCGCCGGAAGAGGCGATGCTGAGATTCGCAGTTTTGGGTCCTGACAACTCCACGGTAGTGACTGACAACCCATGTATAGACGCATTCAACGTATCCTGCTACGATGATGGGGGAGAACTCGCTGAATACGCGCTAACAGTGAATGCCGAAATGGACTACGACATTAGGAATGGGACGATTGGGAATTGGACTGCGGATGACTCATGGGAGTGGGTTCTCCATATCTGGAATGACTCAGACGAAACATGGGATCCCACTGATGTTGGCATCTCTGAAATAGACATTGGAATCGATACGCACTTAGCATGGATAGCGAGTAATGCAAATTTGAGCATTATGCCCCCGGGTGTTGATTGCGATGGCAGGGGATGGGTCATGGGAGCTGGAGCAAGCGCCCATTGCATGTGCGATGACGGATGGGACAGGGATTCCGATGACTGGATGTCTTGTGTTCCAGAAGGAAGCACCGAAGTGAATGATGGAAATCTCACAGACCCTCATGAAGAGAGTCTGGGAGAATACGAGATTGGGCACTCGACAGTTACTTTCATCATTGACAAGGAGCAAAGGAAGAGGGTTGCATACTCGGGCATCCACTGGGATGTCGGAGATTTCCTACAGGATGTCAAGGCACTGGCAGAAGAGTGATTCAGGATCTTTGTCACAGCAGGGGCATCTTCCGCAGCCTCTCTAGGTCTGGCTGATACAGTTGCCTAATGTCGTCCAGACCTAGGACCAGCATCGCCAGTCTCTCGAGGCCCATCCCCCAGGCGCATACCGGCCACTCGGTACCCAATGGTTCTGTAACTTCTGGCCTGAAGATTCCGGACCCTCCGAGCTCGAGCCACTCTCCCTTCCAGAGTATATCGACCTCAGCGCTTGGTTCTGTATAAGGGAAGTACGCAGGTCTGACTCTGACATCTGGATATCCCATCTTTGAGTAGAAGGTCTTCAAGGTCGAAATTAGCATTGGTAGGCTGGCATCTGGCTCGTGGATTATTCCCTCTATCTGGTGGAACTCCGGCATATGAGTTCTGTCTATGGTCTCCTGCCTGAACACCCTCCCTATTCCGAAGACTCGGGAAGGAGTGTGGGGGTTGTCAGCGATATGCCTGACGGTGTTAACCGTGGTATGGGTCCTTAGCAAGGCTCTCTGAGACTCTTCTTTGTCGAAGGAGCCCCCCCATCCCTTGCTACCCGTGTCATGACCGTGCTCATGCACCCTGGCCCATAAATCGAGGTATTCCTCGTCGACTTCCACCTTTCTGGGCTTATTTAGATAGAATGTGTCTTGCATGGTTCTTGCGGGGTGAGACTGGGGGATGAATAACGAATCCATGTTCCAGCCGGCTGATTGAACGTAGTCACCTTCTATCTCAGAGAAGCCCATCTCGAGGAAGACCGAACGGATCCGTTCGATTAGAGACTGCATTGGGTGCCTCCTCCCCCCAGTTGGCATGGGAGCAGGTGCCTCTACATCAAACGTCTTGAATTCCGCCCCTATCCATGACTCAGTCTGCAGCATCTCTGGAGTCAACTCGCCTATCAGTTCTGTCTCCTCCAGTGAGGAGGGATCCATCGAAGAGCCGGATTTGGTTAGTTTCCAAGTTCTGATGATTACGTCCTCGAAATCGAGCAACCCGCTTCTAGATGAGAAATGAGATAGCATCTCTGAATCCAAGTTAGAGGATTCAACTGCACCCTCTGAAAGAGACAGTATGAATTCGGACCTTCTTTCGATCTCTTGTGAGATCTTCGAGTCTTCTGAGATGATGAAAATGCCTGATTCTATCTCGATACCTAGGCCCTTCAGAATCCCTATCCCCGGGCCGGTCTCGGATCTTTCGAAATCTGATGACATCAGAGACTTCATGGTTCTTTTTTCTCCATCTAACTCCAACATCCAGTCCCATAGTCTTGATTCCAAGAGTCCATTCTCAGAGGCTCTTTGGCCTTCATCGCCCAGAGAAACCATCCTAGAGGATGACTCACTCAATTCAAGCAAGCCCTCCTCTTCGAGCTTCTTTCCTGCTCCGGCAACGTGGACCTGGTCTTCCCACCCAGTTTCAGAGAGAAGTTGGCTCAAAGTCCACTCCCTTGAAGTGTCGGATAGCATCGCACGGAGCATTCTACGCTCATTGTTTCCGATATCCATATCTACGTCTCCGTTCATTCCAGAAGTCATCAACACTTGACGGTTCCCGAGAATTGGCTTCCCTGGCTCACTCTTCCTCTGACTTCCACAGATCGACCCCGCAAGATGGGCATGTGAAGGTCTTGGGCTTCCTGCCCTCTACCCAAGTTATCTCAGTACATCTACCACACAGTATCGATGTTCTAATCGGCTTGTCCAAGGTAGTGTCAATTCTGAACATAGGCCTACCTGCGTCGCGCAACTCTATGGCCGAGGGTTCCCACTCTTCGTGTAAGGGAGATTTCTCGGCATCATTTCCCATGGCTATTCCCACGATCAATAGTATCACCCCCCCGATGGAAAGGGGGGCTGAAAGTCCAATGGAGAACGTGGACCCGTCGCTTAGGGTGAGCCCGGAGCCAATAGCGATGCACAGCCAGGCAGAAATGATGGTATTCAATTGGCGATTCGAGACTCGGGGTTTTGAGCCCATGGGGGCTCGACAGAATGACGAGATATGAGAACTTGCCACATCTCTCAATGTGGAGGGTTCAAGTGGAGGATGTCTTAGCGTAGTGCAAGCCTCAGTAGCTCAGCCTGGTAGAGCATCTGATTTGTAATCAGACGGCCGGGGGTTCGAATCCCTCCTGGGGCTCCAAAGTTGGAAGGGAGAGGTTTTACAGTGTATTCTGAAAAACAGTATTTTATAAGAAAGAACAACAGTAGTAATTTGTGAAGTTGGAGTGTAACATAGGCTCTAGAGGGAAATTCCTTCGCTTGATATCGGGATCTTTCGGAGTCCTAGTCGGAATTGTCGCAGCTTCTTTCCTCTATATTCAGGGGATTGACGTGGGCGCAATGTGGCTGGTTCCTGCCTCACTGATTGGAGGGGGGTCATTTGCTATCTTCGAAGGTTGGTCAGGTTGGTGCGTAGCTAGGGCTTTGGGATTTTGGACTCCGATATGAGCCAATTGTCAAATGCCATGCTACGTTCGAGTTGACGTGGGCGCACGGATTGTTGATGGCAAGGCTCTTGGCATAAAAATCCAAGAAGAGGTGTCGGAGAGAGTTTCTTCACTGAAGAGACAAGGAGTTGTTCCTCACCTTGCTGTAGTGATAGCGGGAGACGACCCTGCTAGCCATGTGTATGTAAGGAACAAAGAGCGAGCGTGTGAGAGGTGTGGAATAGTTAGCACTCGGATCGACATGCCGGGAAGTTCGAAACTAGAAGAAATCCTAGAAGTAGTTGGCTCTCTTAACTCGGACCCAGATATCCACGGGATACTAGTTCAAAGTCCGGCGCCGGATGGTGTTGACGAACTGGCAATCGCATCGTCCATACTTCCGCAAAAGGATGTGGACGGATTTCATCCTGTCAATCTTGGAAAACTGGTACAGGGACGAGTTGGCGGGCTAATGCCCTGTACTCCATCTGGAGTAATGAGGATGCTAAAGTCTAGCGGAGTGAAAACTCGAGGAGCTAGGGCTGTGGTTCTGGGTCGCTCAAGGATAGTTGGGATGCCCATGGCGCTAATGCTGGCACAGCCTGGTTGTGATGCTTCGGTCACCATAGTTCACTCGAAGACCGAGGGTATTTCCTCAATATGCAATCAGGCAGACATACTGATTGCTGCAGTTGGTAGACCCCATATGGTGGGGAAGGAATGGGTGAAGCAGGGCGCTTTCGTCGTTGACGTTGGTATTTCTCGGGTAGAAGACGGGTTGGCAGGGGATGTTTCTCCCGAAGTTTCGGAGGTTGCAGGTTGGATCACCCCCGTCCCAGGAGGGGTAGGGCCAATGACAATAGCCATGTTGATGGAAAATACGCTCAGAGCCGCAGAGATGCAACTGGTTTAATCGAAAATTCCCATCTCGAACTTCGCATCCTCGGAAGAATGGATTCTAGGGTCCCATGGAGGCGAGAAAGTCAGGTTCACGTGAACGCTTTCGATTCCCTCGGTAGCCAAAGCTGCCCTATGCACAGCCGCCATCAACTCTGGAGCGACGGGACAACCCGGACTAGTGAGGGTCATCTCAACCTCTACATGGTTTGAGCTAATATCCACGGAGTAAATCAGTCCCAAGTCGGTAACCTTCAGATTTAGTTCGGGATCCTCAACATTGGACAGAGAGTCCATCACTTCTGATTCTGTGACCAACCTAAGTCCTCCCCGATAGCGAGGAAGCCTCTTCTTGGACCCTCTTGAACATATTCAGAAAACCGTTTGCTCTGCTTGGCGTTAGGGATGACCTTATGCCCATCGAGTCCGCGAATTCTGGAGACATTGCCGCGACATAGGAAGGACTCATGCCATTCACAGCAATCGCAGTTACCGCAATCAGGCCCTGCACAATCTGTGCATCGGCCCCGCCCCTCAGGACGAATTGCCCCTCGTCGTCAATGTCGCAAGAGACATGTGCGCGTGATTGGCAACCATGTACTTGGTTTCCATCGTCCCACTCTTCGACGGGCAATGGAGAGGGGTTCCTCTTTGCGTATTGGAAAAGAAGCTCGTACCTCTCCATGGAGTCGAAGCAAGATGAGAACTCCTCGACAATGGAGTCCAACTGCTCTGGCCATCTCCTTCCATCATCCACAACATCGCCTCGGGACCATTCGACTTGAAACTGCTCATCACTTGTCGGAAAACCTATCGACAACATATCTCAGATGCTCGACGAATGCTTCTGCCTCGTCCATGGTATTGTAAAGCCAGAAAGAGGCCCTGTTGGTAGATGGGACCCCTAGAGCGTCCATTAGAGGCTGTGCACAGTGATGACCCGTCCTCACTGCAAATCCACCCTCGTCCAAAAGTAGGGCGAGATCCTGGGACTGTATTGATTCGTGGAGGAAAGAGACGGCCCCGCTGCTATCCCCTCTGGTTGGGTCTCCGTAGACGGTTATGCCTTCTATCTCGGATATTTGCTCAGCGGTCCAAGATGCGATTCTGTTTATGTGCGAGTGTATCTCTTTCATGTCATGCCTGTCCAGCCATTCGACAGCAGCTCCCCAACCGATTGCTTCTGCGATCCTCGGGGTTCCGGTTTCCAGCATTGCATGTCCCTCCTGGAAGGTGGATCCTTCGACACTCACCGTCTTTATCATTGAGCCACCGGTCATGAACGGGGCCATCTGCTCCATTGCGTCTCGTTTCACCAAGAGGCACCCTATCCCAGTTGGACCTCCCATCTTATGAGCAGATATCGCCACGAAGTCTACTCCGGATTGATCGAAACTGATTCTCTCATGGGGGGCTCCCTGTGCACAGTCCAACAGAACTCTGGCACCTTGGGAATGGGAGAGTTCCACGATCCTCTCTATGGGGTTCCTGATTCCTAGAACATTGCTGGTATGCACCACACAGACGAGTGATGCTCCGGAAACGGCTACCTCGAACGCATCCATATCAAGAGTGAAAGAGTCTGTGTCGATTGGGACGTAACGAACTTCTACACCTTTCTCCTTGGATAGTTGCTGCCATGGAACTATGTCAGCGTGATGCTCCATTTCAGTGAGAACAATCACATCTCCGGGGGAGAGGTTCTCTCTGGCCCATGCATAAGAGACCAGATTGATGGCCTCGGTGGCTCCGCTTGTGTAGACCATCTGTTCAGGAGAGGTTCCAAAAAAGGTGGAAATGGACTTCCTAGCCCCCTCAAGAGCGGTGGTTGCCTCATCTGCCAGAGTATGATTGGCCCTATGGGCATTTGAGTTGTATTCCGAGTAGTACTCAGACATCGCGTCTATTACGCATTGGGGTTTCTGAGATGTCGCTGCATTATCGAAATAGACTAACTGCTTGCCATTCGGTAGTTTCCTATCAAGAATCGGGAAATCTTTCCTAATCGATTCTACGTCCATTCCCATGTCATCAACTGAATAACGCAGAAGGTTATGAGTTTTGAATTCGTGTATGACCAAATGGGCCATTCTAGAGTCTGTCTTGGTGCTCCTGCCGGGATTTGAACCCGGGTCGCCGGGATGAAAACCCGGAATGATGGACCGTACTACACCACAGGAGCGGCATATTTCCGAGTTGCTACTTTCTCATAATCAGTTCTGTTGCAGATGAGTGGCCGATTCATTGTCCAGACCCCTCCACCATTTGTTTAGAGGAATGAATGCTGCAAACGAAAACCCGCAGACTAGTATCCAGAAGAGGGGGTTGTCCAAGTGATCAAGGAATTCATCCCCCCACACACCAATGAGTAGGACCTGTAGGCCGAACCGTATGCCTCTCCCAAATATTCCAGCTAATACGAATGGTCTGATATCCATCCTTCCTGCACCTGCAGACCATGCAAGAAGTTTGTATGGAATTGGGGATAATGCTGCGACGAACACTCCCGTATCCCCATATCTGACCAATATCTCATCAAGTCTCCTGGATAAGGAAGGTCTGGCAAATCTACCAATAACCGGTCTTCCGGCATAAAGTCCAATCGCATATCCCCCCAATGAGCCTAGAACACTGGAAATGGTGACGACAAGGAATATCGCCATGAGTTCTAAGGTACTGGCTGCCTTTAGAGACATTGGAATGACTAGTAAATCAGGAGGAACTGGTTGGATTATAGATTCTGTGAAAGAAACCAGAGCAAGCCCGACCAATCCGAAGTTGCTCCCCCAATCAATCACAGACGACGTTATCTGTTCGAGCACGTTTGTTCGCCGCGGGGCTTCTGCATAACCATTACTTCAGACTTCAGACTCAATTGGGATAATACAACTCTAATTGGAGATCCGCGACGCAGGAACATGGGTGTGCCGAATGTTCTGGACACGGCCGCCCTGATCAGTTGGCCGATCGAGTTACTTGATGGGGGATATGTCGTGGAAAATCAGAGGTTGGAGGTCAGCAGAGTTTCTCCCGAGCGGATGTTGTCTCTAGAAGCTGCGAATCTCATATGGAAGAGCCCATCAATAGAATCCATAGATCGGGCAACGAAGATTTCTCGAGATACAGGTGACTTGGACGGCCTCTCAGAAACTGATCTGTCACTTCTTGCACTAGTTATCGATGTCAAGGGGCACTTGTATACTGATGATTACAGGATACAGAATGTATGCAGTTCGAATGAGATTAAGTGGTCTCCCGTGGAGACGGTTGGAATCACAGAGACCTGGAAGTGGGAGTTGAAATGCAGAGGATGTGGGAGAGTGACTTCTGGGAGAGGGGGAACAAGGTTAGCCAGAGAGAGTCCTGGAGAGTGCGAGGACTGCGGATCAGAATTGAGGTTCAGGAAGATTTAGTCACTCTTGCTCGGAGGCGATGTCTTCAGTCATCCCCCCACGATCCATGTCCCCTATGGCTGCCATCTCGGACGCTTCCTTCATCCCCATCTGGAATTCGCCCTTGGCCCTTCCAACCCCTCTAGCCAGTTGTGGTATCTTGTTTGCTCCGAAAATTAGTATCCCGAACACTACCAGAATGACGATTTCTGTAGACCCTATTGCCATGCTAACAGGATGTTGTGTGGGGGTCTTTGTTCAAATGTTTTGGCATCTTTGCCCTTCAACCGCCTGAAACTGGAGGTAGGAAGGCAACTTCAGCCGAGTCGTAGAGCTCCCGGGATGTGTCCGGCTCGACAATACCATCGATTGCCACCCTCATTCCGGAATCCAGCATTCCCTCTAATTCGAATCGTTCTGCTAATTGCATCAGAGTTGTCCCATCTGGCATATTTACCTCTATCTCTCTAGTCCCCATCTTCTCCGCCAATGGTCCGAACATGAGCATAGTTACCTTGATCGCTCTGTCATAGTCCTGCGCATCCTCCATGTCAGAGGGGAGTGTTCCGAGCAAATCAACTCACCTACCCAATTATTAGCCGTCTCCGGATATCGACAAATCAGTGGTTAGAGCGGTTGTTTTCGATTGTGATGGGGTGCTATCTGACAATGGCTCCTCTTGGCAGATGATTCACAGAAGCTTCGGAACTGGGGAAGATGATGGGGGAGAACATCAGGAGGCTCTAGAGATGTTCTTGGATGGTAAAATCTCGGAGGAGGAGTTTGTTGCTCATGATATCAAACTATGGAGGGAGGTTCGTCCAGAAATCCATAGAGATGACATCATGCGTTGCTACAGCGGAGTAGGGCTAATTGAGGGTGCCAGAAAGGTTGTCGAGAACCTGAAGAAAAGAGGGGTTTTTGTGGCGATTGTTTCCTCTGGGGTGGACATCTTCGTAGGTGCTATCGCAAATATGCTGAAGGTTGACGACTGGGTTGCAAATGGTTTCGAATGGGATGATGAAGGGTGGCTATTGGGTGGTCTCCCAACTAGGGTACTAACTCACGATAAGGGGATTATGGTTGAAAAATTAGCAAGAATAAACGGGTTCGAGCCATCACAGATTGTCTCTGTGGGAGATTCCAGCACAGACTTGTCAATGAAGATCGAGGGGTCCAAATTCATTGGATTCAATCCAAGAAGAGAGAGGGCACTGGAGGCTTTCGTGGAAGCAGGTGTCCCTGTAGTTGAAGAGAAGGACTTGAGTCTGATATGGCCGTTAATTTTCCCTGGTGAGGAAATCTCTTAGCTAGACGAAATCGATTGATTCAGTGGCGAAAGTATGTAGGTTAACCACCGTGAGAATACATGGCTTTGGTTGAAATCCCAACATTCTCTGGAAATCTGTCTGATCCTGCCAAGTGGAGCTGTGCACCATGAGTGTGCCCTTGTGATCCCCAACAAAATGCCCATGCACGTGCCCGGTCACGAAAATATCTGGAACCACTGGAATAACCATCCTATCCTCTGGCTCTGGAGAAAGCGGCGTCTTGCCACCCCAAGAGGGAGCGAGGTGCCTCCTCTCAAGCATGGCACGCATGGCCATCTCCGGTTTGGAATAAGTGACTGACCTAAGCGTGGCTACGAAATCGTCAATACTCTTTCCGTGATAGGAGAGTATCCTAACGCCATGAAGGCTGAAGTCGCAGGGATTTCCAACAAATGTGGTATTCGAATAGTCCTGTTGTACCTCCGGATCCAGGGCTGGTTGGGGCTCTGCTGGTCGGACGGCGTCATGATTTCCGGGGAGCATCACTACATCGACCCAATCGGGTATATCTTCTAGCATCCTTGCCAGCTCCCCGTATTGATTGAATAAGTCGGTGATGGCTAGATGCCTCTCCTGGCCAGGATAAATTCCTACACCATCTACTCCATCACCTGTGAGAACGAAGTATTTGACGGTCTTAGCCAGAGGGTCATTCTTGAACCATTGAACCATCTTCTCCCACTGAGGTGCGAGGAAAGTCTTGCTTCCCAGGTGTACGTCGGACAGGAATGCTGCGGAAACGGCAGACTCCTCCCCTGCTTGGGATTTGGAATGCTGTCCCAATGGAGGTTTGTGTATGTTCTGAACCCACAATATGGGCTCTCTCTCACCGGAAGAGAAATTACCACTAACTCCGACTATCTCGTCATCCATCAGTCCGTCTAGAGATGGATGCAAGGGCGAGGCATCAGAAGGTGGTTTGATCATGCACCTAATCTGGGTGCTCTCATCCTCCAAAAGGAAGCTCATCCAACCATTCTTAGTCCACCTTACATCACTTGATAGACCAATGATTGTGAATTCTGATTCCTTATTTGTTAGCCTCCGGCGATTCCTCCATGCTTCGGAGTTGCTGATCGGCCTTCTTGGAAGAACTCCGTGAGAAATCATCATGCTTCTAATCTGCGCAAGTCTACTCTTGAAGCAGGATTGCATATCTGAAATTCTCCCCTCAGTAGAAGATTGCCCGGTTATATCGAAATGAATCTCGATCTCCGAGTCAACTTCTCTTGCTTCCAGGGGGAAGTCGGTGCTGTTGAATCCTGAAGACGATCTGGGCCTTGGGATTGTTTTGTCTGAGGCGGGAAGAATGGGGGCTAGGACCCTCCCATGAGGGGCATCTTGCTCGGGCCTAGGTAATGTCGACTGAGAGAGGGATTTTTGAGTTTCATCGGGGGACTCTGTTGGAGATGAAGAGATGGCCAGCAACTCATCTACCGTTGCTCCATTTAGTAGCCTAACACCTGATGAATTAGCGGCTTCTATCAGAGGGAGAACATTCTGTAGTTTTTCCAGCTTCTCCTTTGCACTAGTCTGAACGATCAAGCCCGCAGAGGAAAGTTGGCTGTGCATATCTTCCCAACTCGGCGAGCGCATGCGGTGGACGTCATATGTGAACGCCCTTGATGGTATCTATCGATGGGATTCTTCCAGATGAATTACTCGTCCCAATCGATCAGTGATGCAAGATCTATCTTCTTCAGAGATTGAGAGACAGTTTTCTTCTCAGAGCCCCATGAAATCCCCCCTTCCCACTCGTCCGTACCCAGTAATGACTGATCTTCTGGGCCTTCTTCCGTGTTGACTCCCGCGGGATCGCTACTCAGTGAGGTCTCCTTCTTTGATCCATCATCTAGCCTATCAATAGCCTCCAAGGCCAATCTCAGAGCGAACGAAGCGAATGAACGCTTGTTATCGAGACGATCGTTATCTCCGAAATCCATTCTCCTGACCAAGAAGTAGTCCTCGGCAATTACTGCAACGTGAACCCTCCCGACTTCCTTATGTTCGGAAGACCCGCTAGGACCTGCGATTCCTGTGACTGCAATAGAGATATTTGATCCGGACTTGTAACGTGCCCCACGGGCCATTTGAACTGCAACCTTGTGAGAGACTGCCCCATAACCACCCTCATCAAAGGCGGAGCTTTCTACGCCCAGTTCCCTCATTTTTGACTCGTTGGAGTATACAATCCAACCTTGCTTGAACCAGGCACTAGCTCCGGAAATATCAGTAAGCAGTGATGATATCAATCCGCCAGTGCAAGATTCCGCGGTGGAAATTGTCCAGTCCTTCTTGATTAGACGGTGCTTCAACCTAGAAGCGAGGGCAGCAGCCTCTTCGACCACGAAATTCTGTCTCTGCACACACTATTGACCTTTTTCTGTAAATTTGGAGACGTAGCGTGCCCCCCTATCGATTATTATTGGTGGGTCCGGCAGGAATTGAACCTGCGATCTTCGCTTTGTAAGAGCGACGTCATAACCCCTAGACCACGGACCCCGGGAGGTCCGAAGAGCAATGCATTCAAATCCTCTATGGTGGTTATCACCGATTGAGGAGGGTTCTGAGTGTCAATGTCCGAATTAGTTGAGAGGCTCGAGGCTGCAGGAATACCAATAGACGATTTGACTAAATCTGCCATGATTGATATCGACCCAGGACATTTCACAGATCATGATTTGGAGGGTTTCTGGCACGATAGGCCGATACCCTTCCTATTCACTGGTTTTGGGGCAACTAGAACGATCTCAGCACCCCATATGATAGCGACCCTTCTCCATCATCTTGAGATAAATAAGGGACAAGACATCATGCTAATTGGTTCTAAAGGAGGGTACCTCGCTGCAATAATAGACAGGATGGTTGGGGAGGAAGGAACAGTTACCATCCTTGAGCCTCACGAAGAGGTCAGGTTACACACCGAAGATAGGCTAGCGAGTCACCCATGTTCTGGAACGATCAGAGTTCTGCGACCAAATGACGTCGGTGAAATAGAGCATCTTTCTGGAGGCTTCGGAAGGGTTCTGATTACTGGCTCAGTAAGAGAGATTCCGAATTCCATCGGAGAGTTAGTCATAGATGGTGGTTTCGTACTAGGTCCTTTTGGCGGACCCGTGCACCAGAGACTATTGAAGAGGGAAAAGCAGGGCGGTGATTGGTTTGATACCGATCTAGGAGGGGTAGTTTTCGGACCGATGGATGTTGGAGAGTCTGAAACCAGTCCGCTTGATCCGATTTCCCTAGCCAATCACATCGAGGATGCATTTGATCTGGTTGGCGGGATGATCGAGATTGAAGAGAGCACTTGCGCGAGAGTTAGAAATCTCATTCTGGCATTACGAGAGATGCCACCGGATCTCCCATATATCGACGAGGAGTCTTCTGAAGAGGAGGTAATGGAACATCCAGTAGTAGACCTCCTGATGTCGGAAATTGAGTGGTTGGGGCCATTGTGGCCAATATTCAGTGAGTTTCTTTCGGTTGACCTTGCCAGCCCCGGTTCTCCCGAAGAGACCTCAGATTTCGCTGGCGGTCATGAGGATCTGATACCCTAATTTGGAATACTATTCTTCTACTGCTGGTAGAAGAAGCCTATCCAGAGAAACTGATATTGGCGGGAGGTGGTCGGGAAGTCTATGTCGGCTAGTCTTTGGATCGAAGAGCTCTGCACTAAGTCCTGCTTGAATCACCTCTTCCTTAGTTACTGAATCCCTGCCACAATTTGGCCACACGTCTAACTCGATTGAGTCATCTCCCTGATAGTCGACCAAAACGCATGGAAGGCATTTCAGGCCTATTCGCAATGCCACCTGGTGACGATGGTGGCCATCTAGGATTACGCCCGTATTCCTGTCTACAACTAATGGCAGAACGTAGGCCTTCCAGCGATGTGTCATTTTTTCTAATTCATCGACCTTCTTGGGTATTGTCAGTTCATGGGGAAGAAGTATTTCCATGGGGACCAAATCGACCTGCATGACCTCGCCACGAGCCGTGATTCAATATATCTGCTCCTGTTGGGAGATTCGGGGTTAGAACTTGGATGTTGACCTAGGTGACCTTTGCGAGGGGGCAAGAATAGTCCTCGACAGACTTGGAGAGGAGGGGGACGTATGGATAGTTGGCGGCTGGGTCAGAGATAGGATAGCCGGAAAAGATAGTGAAGATTTGGATTTGGCTACCAATTTAATTCCTTCAGAGGTAAAGAGTGCGTTTCCAAAGTCGATAATGGTGGGGGAGGAGTTTGGCACTGTCTTAGTGCGCGTGAGGGACTCAAAAGGTAGGGATTTCCAGTGCGAGGTGACCACCCTCAGGAAGGATGGAGGTTACAGTGACGGGAGGAGGCCCGATAAGGTAACCTTCGGGAACGATATAGCAGAAGACCTTGCAAGGAGGGATTTCACCATCAATGCGATGGCTATAGAGCCGATGAAGGGACTAGTGGGTGAAGAATGCCCATCTGGAAAACTGATTGACCTAGGTGGCAGAGGAGTAAAAGACCTTGAATCCGGACTTCTCAGGACTGTGGGCCAAGCAGAAGAGAGAATCGGAGAAGATGGATTGAGGATAGTTAGGGCATTCAGGTTCTTGGACCTAGGAGAAGGAGGTCTTAGAGAGTTTAATCCGGAACTGAGTGCCGCAATATCGTCCAATCTTTCGATGCTAAGCAAGGTATCTAAAGAAAGGATCTGGAATGAGCTTCAAAAAGTCCTTTCCTGTTCGAATTCGATGCGAATAGTTGAGTCCATGGTAGAACACGGAATATTCGAGGAGATTCTTCCTGGAATCTCGATAAACACGAATACTGAACCGTCAGACGATTATATCGTAAATCTAGCACTAATCTGCAGAGATGAAGTGTCCGATGGGGCCGAGATGTCAGATAGAATTGCATCTCTTTTGAGGCTGTCAAGGAAAGAGAGTTCTGCGTTGTCGGACCTACATGAATGCAGAAAGATAGCCCTGGACCCATCAGTAGAGAGTGTTAGAAGATTCTCAGCCACCATGTCCGATACACAGAAATCTCAGATACTTGACTACAAGCGGGGATTGGGCGCTGATACGGAGGATTTCGAGTCTGAATTAGAAAAAAATTCCGATCTAAAGGCAGGTTCTGAACCTCTTGTTGATGGGTCTCGAATTTCAGAGATAACCGGACTAGAGGGCGGAAAAAGGCTCGGCAGACTAAAGGATTGGTTGCACAGAATTCAGGTTGAAAGGGACCTGGCTAGCGAAGAGGAAGTAGTCGAACTTTTGGCAGAGTTTGATTGGAAAAATTCTGACTTTGAAGAGTGGCAAGGACTTTCCTGGCCCTAGTCAAATCTCGTTCAGGTACTCTATGTACTCTGATTCGTCGAGGTACATATCTTCGTCCCATTCGTGAGGTCTAACTATCATGCACCATCCGTCTTGGTAAGCATCCTCGTTGACAAGATCGGAATTATCCTCAACATCTCCGTTAAGTTCCACTATCTTGCACGGAAATGGAGCATTAATCAGGACTCTGTCCTCTATGGTCCTGATTGTGATCATCAAATCATCAGTATCTAGCTCGTCCCCCCTAGAAATGGGTGCAGCAGGGGCGTCATCATCGTTTTGCGATTCTCCTTCGTCCGTATCAACTTGGAATTCACTATCGTCCTCTGGTTTTGAGAGAACAACACGCAGAATATCCCCGTATTCGGCCCTGATGAACTCGCTAATCCCCAGCTTGACTGTCATATCGTCCTCATCATCATCGAGAACTTGGACCCATAAATGGTCCAGAGTATATTTCCTGTCATGGGCAATGCTGAATTCAAAGTAATCGCCGCTACTCATCTATATCGTCCGCCGGCGCGGCAGTCCCTGATTTGAACTATTCGATTGAGAGAGAATTCCTCTTCTCAGAGAGATTAACAATATCCTCTTACTCCGAGTCGCTGAGAGCATGGACTTCATCGAGACAGAAGAGCAAAGCATGATTCGAGAGATGGTAAGGGGGTTCGCCGAGGAAACATTGGCACCCACGTGCCTGGAACGTGATCGAGAGCAGCGAGCACCTCTGGAGGAGTGGTTGGAATTCTGCAAAGCTACCGGACTCCAGGGAGTAACGATTCCAGACGAATACGGCGGAAATCAAGTGGACTCAGTATCTGAGTCAATAATCGTAGAAGAGCTGGCCAGAGTTGATCCCTCGTTCTCAGTAATGTACTGCGTCCACGTCGGACTTTGTTCAATGACTATCGCCCTGCATGGGAATGAGGAGCAGAAAAAAAAGTACCTTCCAAGACTTGCAGGAAATGAGATTGGTGCTTATTCCCTTTCAGAGGCAGGTGCTGGGACGGACGCTGCGGCCCTGGGGTGTAAGGCAAAGATCAGTGAAGACGGTAGCCACTACATCCTCAACGGGGAGAAGATGTGGGTGACGAATGGTGATAGCGCTGACATTTACGTCCTTTTCGCCAAGGACGTAGATCACCCTGAATTTGGAGACAAGAAGCATGGTGGAACTACGGCATTCATTGTCGAGAAGTCGTTCCATGGATTCACAGTAGGGAAGAAGGAGGATAAGCTGGGAATCCGCTCCAGTGACACATGCTCGTTGATTCTGAAGGACTGCAGAGTGCCTATTGAGAATGTGCTAAAGGGAGTAGGGGAGGGCTTTCCCATAGCCATGAATGCATTAGATAACTCAAGAATTGGGATAGCCGCACAGGCACTCGGAATAGCCCAAGGAGCATTTGAGGCTGCTCTAAATTATGCTCATGAGCGAGTCGCATTCGGAAAGCCTATAGCTCACCATCAAAGTGTAGGAAATTACCTAGCGGATATGGCAACTAGAACCGAGGCAGCCAGATTGATGGTTTACAAGGCATCCCTCTCGAAGCAGCTCCACTATGAGGAAGGTGCGCCGAGGCACACAATGGACGCCAGTATGGCAAAACTCTTCGCGGGCGACACTGCAATGTGGGTTTCCGAAAGAGCGGTGCAAGTACTTGGAGGGTATGGGTATACTACGGACTTCCCAGTTGAGAGGTTCTTCAGGGATGCCAAGATTACTCAAATCTACGAGGGCACTCAAGAAGTACAGAGAATCGTGATAAATAGGTCAATTTCTCCTTAATGAGTCGGTCAGGATGTACCCACTAGAGAAGATCAGAGGCTCTTTCCCGTCCCTCAGTAGAAAAATCGATGGAAGGGGAGCAGTTTACTTCGATGGACCCGGCGGTAGCCAGGTCCCACAATCCGTAGCAGATACTGTCAGTAATTACTTGTTGAATCACAATGCAAATACTGGAATGAGTTTTGCTACTTCAATGGAAACAGACGAAATAATCACTGAAACTCTGAGTGCTTGTGCCGAATTCCTAGGGTGCTCCGACCCTAATGAGATTGCATTCGGCCAGAACATGACCAGTCTGAATATCCAACTAGCCAGCGCCCTCAGCAAGACATGGGGGCCGGGCGACGAGGTGGTAGTGACCAGACTAGACCACGACGCGAACGTCAGGCCTTGGTCACTAGCGGCAGAGTGGTCCGGGGCCTCGTTGAAGAAAATTGAAGTAAATCCAGATGACTGTACTTTGGACATGGAATCGGTGGCTGAATCGATTTCCGAAAGTACCGTGCTCGTAGCAATTGGGGCTGCTTCGAATCTTTCTGGGACGATTAACAACGTCAGAGAACTGATAGGAATTGCACATGGTTTCGGTGCAGAGGTTGTTGTTGATGCGGTTCATTTTGCACCTCACTCCCTGATAGATGTGGAAGACATAGGGTGTGATTTCCTGCTATGCTCCCCGTACAAGTTCTTCGGCCCCCACCAGGGGATTCTTTGGGGGAAGAGGAGTAGAATGGAAGAACTTCCCGTTGCAAAGCTTCGAGTATCTACAGAGGAAGTCCCATTCAGATGGATGACGGGGACTCAGAGCCATGAAGGAATGGCCGGAACCAAGGCTGCGATTGACCATATCGCATGGATTGGTAGAGAAGTCTCAGGAAACGAAGGACTAGCGAGAAGAGAGGCCTTGAAAGTAGCATACACTGCTATCGAAGAGCATGAGCGAGAATTGTGCCTAAGAATGATCCATGGGCTGACAGAAATTGACGGTTTGAAAATCTGGGGGATAACCAATCCAGAGAGAATTGCGGAAAGATCCCCCACCGTATCTTTCACCCATCCCAAGATGACAGCTAGCGAGATTGGTTCCCTGCTGGCTGAGAGGGGGATATTTGTCTGGGCAGGCAATTTCTACGCACTAGAGTTAACCGAAGCACTAGGACTTGAGCCAGAAGGAGTTTTGAGAGTGGGATTGCTGCACTACAACTCGATGGAGGAAGTAGACTTCTTCTTAGAATCTGTAAGAGAAATCTTGCGGTAGCCTCACTCCACCCACTGGTATCTCCTCTGCCCTTCTAGATCCCCTTCTAAACCGACGCTTACCAAGGCGAACTCGGTACTGGGCTTTACGACTGAACGCTTTCTCTTGCCCATATGCAAAGCCTCGTACACCGTCTTATTGATGGCATGACGAGTGGATAGTCGCTCGAATAGGTGGAATCTAGAGGCTATCTCCCTCCAACCTGGTTGGACGACTCCCTCGAAAACCTTAGCCTTAGCCCCTGAGCCATACCCGCAAAGACCAATGTGGCTTCCCTCCATCTCTACGTTCTCAATATAATCAGACTCCATTGCTGACATCAGTGCAAGGAAAATTGACCCGGTATATTGGTTTCCAATCAAGCTAGAGGCTCTTTGTGTCTTCTCGATCCTCTGTTCCACGAAGGTCTTGAACTCCGGAGTCTTAGAAATGAGCCTCCTGTAGGAGTCATTCGCGGTTTCGAATTCTTCAATCCCGTCCGGAGTATCCGGGAAGTCTGAAGGTAAAGGCTCAGGACCAATCTCCTCGACAATTCCCTCCCACATAGGGAGATTCCTACGATCATGACGGAAGACGTCGGGGAACATTCTCTTCCCCTGGAATGCATAGGGTAGATGGACAATAATTCTGCTCCATTGGTTGGTGAGAATCTCATCTTTCTCTGGATTATACCTATCCTCCTCTATAGCCTTTTTACGGAAGTCTATGAACGCCTGTTTGACAGACTCGGAATAACATCGATTAGAGAACTGGCCATCGAAAACGGGAGTATCCTTGTGAATCATGATTTTCTCATTCTCGAAGATGGTCTGGTTCTTTTTCTTGGATCTGGGGAGTAATTTGAGTATCTTCTCTGCTAGGTTGGATGTGAACCTGGCACCGGATTCCTCTGCCAATTCCAGGACATTCTCGACTACTGTACGCGTCTCGACCTCTCTCCGCGGCTTGAAGAAGTCATGAACCGGCATTGTGGAAACGCCCCAGATATCGGGAATTGCAAGTAATCTTGGATTATGACGAATTAGTATCGCCCCTCCTCCTGCTCCCTGAGTGTACTCTCCAGAAGATCCGAGATCATATTTCGCGTTGTCAGCGAAAACCACTATTCCTGTCCTATTTCTTTCCGGACCCCCCCTAGCCACCCAATCAAGGGTATTGTGCATCGCATCCACTGCACCAATGCAGGCGAATGTCATATCGACTACATCGCAATTCCTGAATGAGTGGTCGCCGAATTTCTCCGAATAGCGCTGTTCGAGCATGTCCATAATGTAAGTGGCGGTTGGCTTAGCGCCGTCCAAAGCCGATTCAGTGCCTAGGTAAATCCTACCTATCGAAGAAGGATCTAGGGAATTTCTGTCAATAAGTCTGGAAACAGCATTTGCACCCATTGTTGCGGTGTCTTCGTGCACGTCTGGTATCGCCATAGCCTCTAGTCCCAGACCTTTGCTTAGTTTGCCATAGTCGGCACCTCTGAACTCTGCAAAATCTTGCATTGCGAAATATAGTCTCGGGAAATGGAGTGCGATGTCATCAATGCCAACGACTGACATACTACCAAGGCGACGCGGAATGGGCCTACATTATGATTCCTGTGGGGTCAATCTCTCCGGCATCGATTCATAATGATTCTACGATTCACCGGAAATTCTGTTTATTGACTCGATTAGTTCGTGCTTATCTGAGAAATGCTGCGAGATAGGCTCTAAGACCTTGGATAGAGCATCGGCTATTGCTATCTTAGCATCCAGCGGGTGTATTTCTCCATTCGATACTGCATCTACAAATTGCTGTTGATCGGTCCATTCCGATGGTTTGCCGTACTTAGGGTCTGGTGAAACTACTATTCTCCCGAGTTTGGGGAGTATAACGTGTTGAGAAATCTCGAATATTGGGGATTTGTCGTTTCCCACCTCTAGGAAAGATTTCCTAATCTTGGATCTGATTGATTCTGAATCGTCATCCAAGAGGATCGCATTCCCCGGATCTGACTTGGACATTTTATGATCAAAGGAGTCCATCCTCCCTCCTGGTCCCTTTAGGCCAGAGAGCATGGGGGTGTGGATGCATGTCGGCTTTGTCCATTGATTCTTCTCCGCAACCTCTCGCATGTACATGTGCGCCTTTCTCTGGTCCATGCCCCCAAAAGCTATGTCCACCTCAAGTTCGAAAATATCCGCGGCCTGCAGAGCGGGATAGTAGAATGCAGCCAAGTCGTGATCAGAAGAGTCCTCGTCCCTACCCATTATGCTGAAGGTTCTCCTCACTCTTGAGAGGCTCATGTTCTTCGAGCATCTCAGGACCCGTTCCCAGTACTTCCCGGAGTCCATAACATCAGATGCGCGTATAAATTGGATTTCACCTGGTCCGGTCCCCTCTCTAGGATTCTCCAAAATTGCCCTAAACATCTCAGACATGTATTCCGCAGCCATGGAAATCTTCCCCATGTCTCTTCCGAACTTATCGTTCACCCAAGCATGCCAATCTGCCAAAAGTATGATGACATTGACGCCCTCATCCAATAAGTTCCTGATTGTATCTCCCAGGATAATCCAGCCAAGATGAGCCTTCCCACTAGGTTCTAAGCCTATGTAAGCAGAAAGTTGATCATCTCCGGAATGACTAGAAGCACCTCGAAATACAGACTCGAGATGTTCCACCCCAACTACTTCCTGGCATCCGAAGAACATCCTATCAATACGAGCCTGGGATTCGGCAGACAACTCGGGAAGAGTCACTTCTTCTACCATTGCCTCACCTAATTGAGCAGTTTATTGAGCTTCTCTGCTCTCCCTTTAGCCTTGGTATTCTCATTTTCTTTCAGTAGGGACTCAATCTCCTCAATCAACGATTCCGCTTTCTCTATCTTGTCGGCAGGAACACTATCAGACATCTCCATGAAATGTCGTGCTGACGAAACGGCTGATTTGGCCTTTGCAGCCTTCTTGGCCCATTCCTTTGCCTTGTCCCCCCTCTGTTTGGAATTGTACCCTGTAGCCTTGTCTAGGAACGTAGTCCATCGCTTCCGGTCCTCCATCGCCGATTTCATTGATTCAGGATTATCGAAATCGGGAGCGACGTTAGTCACATCAACAATCAAAGCACCATTCTCGAATCTTCCAACTATCGAGGTCATAACCCCGTGAGATCCCTCAAAAGATTCTTCAGAAGTCCTTTCCACTATTTCGAAGAACTCTTTCGCGAGTTCTGAAAGTCCTCCATTTTCTCCCACTTCTTTGATAATTCCTCTTCGAACGTCGAATCGCTCCATATGCCCTCGAAACGACATTGTCACTTCAATACTGCCGAACACAGAGGTTGGGAAGTCAGTAGAATACCTAAACGGTCGCCACCTTTCGGAGTCGTATGCACAGAGATATTGCGACGGCTTTAGTCGGATTATCAATCATCCTTCTTGTACCATCATCACTGGCACAATCAACAGTGGTGCTAGGTGATTCAATCAGTGTGGCAGAAGGCGATATGGGCATTGAAGGGATTTCTGTTTCTGAAAATCAAGATTTAATCCTGGCTCATGGTGCAAACTCGGGCATTTTCCTTATCGATTCCAATTCTCCCGAAAACAATTCACATATCGAATGGAGTGGTGACTATTCGCTTCTAGACTCTTCATTCCACCCCGGGGGGGAAACGGCCATCATGGTTGGAGAAGGTGGGAATGTCTTGAGAATGACCTTGGCGAACTCAAGTATAGAGCAGGCCGGTGGCCCCTCCACCTTCGGAGATACTCTGCTAACTTCCGTATCTTGGAATGGGGATGGAAGTTGGGCCTATATCGGAGGAGAGGATGGGTGGATTTGGAGGTTCAGAGGAACCTCTGACGGAGGAATAGAGGCGATAGTTCTGGAAAATCGAGGAGATAGGGTCATCTCGGGCATCTCTTGTCTGAGAGGACACAATATCTGTGCGATAACCTCGACTTTGGGGGGCATAGGGATTATCGATCAGGAACATGGTTTGCACTGGATAGGCGGTTTCGGGACTCCATGGGTGGATATTGTCTGTCACTCTTCAGAAGTGCCAGAATGCGTCGCAATATCTAGCGACTTAACCATTGCAAGTATTGTTGTAGTCGTTTCAGAACCCTCGGAAACCAGAGTCTTTGACAACGACATAGTTCAACTGCAAGGTTTCGTAGGGGCAATGACAGGGATAGAAGCACAATCTGACGGAATTTCCCTTATTTCACTGGCTCCATTCGGATTAATTGAGCACGACAAAGAAGCTGGGAAGTCATTCCACTGGCTCGATAATTTCGACGCTGTGGAATTTGACGTAGAAATCTCGGATCAGAGAATCGTTGGCACATGGGGATCTGGATTTTTCGAGGGGTGGCTAATTACCGATAGGGGCACATTAGTCTCTTTCGGACCCGTTGATCAGAGCGAGGACAATTCAATGCTAGAAATTTGGATCGGGATAATTATCCTTGGTGGGGCCACATTGCTGGTGGCATCTCTGATGGTGAGTTCTTCTCCGAAACTAAGCAATTGGTTGACGAAAAGGATTGGTAGCGAGGAAGAGCGCAAAGATGTCGTGAGAAAGGAAAGGCGCCAGTCAAGGAAAAAAGGACGAGCATAGATTCATTTGCAAACTTGCTTGCGGCGGTTCAATAACATGGCATACGAGGCGTTGGACTTCTACGATATCGATTCACTACTGACCGATGAAGAGAGAATGATTAGGGATGTTGTACGGGACTGGGTGGAGGAAAGAATACTGCCAAACATCGAGGATGCATGCCGAGAAGGTGTTTTTCCTGACGAATGGAGGGCTGAGATCGGAGAAATGGGGATTCTCGGAGCTCCATTGAAAGGGTATGGGTGCCCGGGACTCTCATACACCGCTTATGGCCTGATATGCCAGGAGTTGGAAAGGGGAGATAGCGGCGTACGCTCATTCGCTAGCGTTCAAGGATCTCTTGCGATGTACCCAATATGGGACTTTGGTAGCGAGGAGCAGAAGGAGAAATACTTGCCAGGAATGGCCAGTGGGGAGTTGGTTGGGTGCTTCGGTCTGACTGAGCCAGACTACGGTTCAAATCCCGGTGATATGCTAACTAAGGCAGAGGATATGGGCGACTACTTCCTACTCAACGGCGCCAAGATGTGGATTACAAACGGAACTATAGCAGACTTAGCGGTCGTCTGGGCGAAGCTTGACGGTGTAATCAGAGGATTCATTGTAGAAAAAGAGGATGAGGGCTTCACTGCCCCTGAGATGAAGGGCAAGCACTCGCTAAAGGCCAGCATTACTAGTGAGCTGGTATTCCAAGATTGCAAAATACCCAAGGACAGAATCCTACCTGATGTAAGGGGTCTGAGAGGGCCATTTAGCTGTCTCAATAATGCTAGGTTCGGGATCTCTTGGGGTGCAGTAGGGGCTGCTCAGTCGTGTTTCAATTCGGCTAAGGAGTATGCATTGAGTAGGATTCAATTCGGACATCCAATTGCATCATTCCAACTGGTCCAGAACAAGTTATCTTGGATGCTAAGAGAGATAACGAAGGGGCAATTACTTGCATATCACCTCGGTAAGAAAAAGGACGATGGGACTTGGATTCCAGAACAGATTTCTCTTGCAAAGATGAACAACGTGGATATGGCGCTTGAGATAGCCAGAATGTCGAGAGATATTCACGGGGCGAATGGGATTCTCGATGAATACCCCGTCATGAGGCACATGGCAAATCTAGAATCTGTAAAGACATACGAGGGGACTCATGACATCCACAACCTAATTCTGGGAAGGCACATCACTGGAATTCAGTCATTCACCAGAGAGCCGTGAATTGTCTAGAGAATGCGTACCAATATTGAAAGGTCCAGAACCTGCCCAGAGGTCAGGGATACTGATGGGAGTTGCTGTTCTTCTCAAGCAAGTCCCAGACACCACCGCGAAGATCAGCGTCTCGGGCTCGAGGGTGGATGAGTCCGCCATTACCAAGTGGTCGATTAGTCCCTATGACGAGTATGCTCTGGAAAGCGCGATAGCGCTGAAAGAATCAGGTGCTGATGAGTTGGTCGCGATAACTTGTGGGCCCCAGAGGGCCTCGAAATGTCTTACTGAAGCGGCAGCTGTTGGTGCGGATAGGCTGATTCACATTGTGACCGATGCGGATTTCATGGACAGTTGCACTGTTCAGTCTATTCTGTCCTCTGCAATCGAAAGGTCAGAGTGCGATATCGTCCTTTGTGGAAAACAGGCTGCTGATACGAACAGCGGTTCTACCGGCCCAGGAGTAGCTAGCCTGCTTGGGTACTCGTGCGTAGGCTCTGTTACAGAGGTCTCCATGGATGGGGGCAAACTCACTGCAACTAGGCTTGGGGCTACGGGATTGGAAAGGATCGAGGTCAGCGGCCCCTGCCTGTTCACATTCGATAAAGGCGAAGTTGAGTTGAGGAGACCTAACGTCAGAGGCATAATGATGGCGAAGAAGAAGCCGATAGAAAGCATCGGGATAGAAGAGCTGGGGATAGAAATTGGTAGCCCGAGAGCATCCCTACAATCCCACTCATCTCCTCCGGAGAAGCCCCCTGGCCAGAAGTTCGAGGGAGCCGGTTCAATCGAGATAGTCGTTGGCAAGTTGAGAGATGAGGCCAACGTAATTTAGAGGTGTGAAAATGGATATCGCGATAATTTCTGAAGCTAGCAACGAGTCTTTGCACCCCGTCACTGCGCAGTTGGTCGGGGCGGCGTCTTCTATCGGAGGGCAAATTAGCGTGATTTGCCCGGGAGGGGTTGGTTCACTAGAAGCCGCTAAGATTGCCGGGGTCAGCAAAGTCATCTCCGTTGAAGGGGATTGCTTCGACAGCTACGACTGCATGGCATGGTCTAATGCGATTGTACCCTTCATAGACGGGGATCTTGTGCTGACATCTTCCTCGGCAATTGGAAGGGAGGTGTCATCGGCCATTGCAGCGAACAAGGGTTTTCCTGTGGTTCAGGACATTACAAGTCTGAATGATGGAATCTCAGTGTCAAGGTCAATCTTCTCAGGGAAGGCAATCGAGGAAGTGGAAGTGTCATTGCCGTGCGCATTGAGCGTCCGTGCCAACACTTTCCAGCCTGCGGAGGGGGGAGGAAACGCGGAGATATCCACGGTCAACGTGAGTCAGGAAGTTTCCGTGGCAGTAAAAGAGGCCCTGGCCAAAGCAGGGGAGAGACTAGATGTGGCAGAGGCGGACATTGTTATCTCTGGTGGAAGGGGGATGGGCGATCCGTCAAACTTCTCGCATCTCTATGAGGTAGCAGAAGAGATAGGAGCCGCAGTTGGAGCTAGCAGGGCCGCAGTTGACACATGGGAGGAAATACCCCATAGCATGCAGGTAGGCCAGACAGGGAAGACCGTGACACCCAGTCTGTACATTGCAGTAGGAATCAGCGGCGCCATACAGCATCTAGCTGGGATGAGGTCCAGCAAATACATCCTAGCGATAAACAAGGACCCGGAGGCCCCTATCTTCGGAGTGGCCGACTACGGCATTGTTGCCACTTGGGAAGAGTCTATTCCCGCTCTGAAAGAGCACTTGTCTGCGATAATGTCAGACTGATGCCTGCTCTTTTCCTGAGTCGGAGCGAGTTCTACTTATCCTACTCAGGTACTCCTCAGTAATTCCGCCTGTTACGTAAATTCCATTGAAGCATGAGCAATCGAATTCTTCGATTTGGCTACCGCTCGTTCCTGTGCAGGCATCGACCAAGTCGCCCAGATCTTGGTATATCAGCCAATCAGCTCCGATTACCTGGCAGATTTCGTCGTTGGTCTTGCCATAAGCCACATACTCCTCCCTAGCGGGCATGTCTATCCCATACACATTAGGATGTACAATAGGGGGAGAAGAAGAAGCAAACAAGACTCGAGATGCCCCTGCATCTCTGGCCATCTGAACTATCCTCCTGGAAGTATTACCCCTGACTATGCTATCATCAACGATCAACACAGTCTTTCCATTGAATTCCTCGGATATCGTATTCAGTTTCTTCCTGACGGAGTCCTTACGAATTTTCTGCCCTGGCATGATGAACGTCCTACCTATGTATCGATTCTTGACGAATCCCTCCCTGTATGGAACTCCAAGTGCGCTTGATAATCCTAGAGCGGCAATCCTTCCACTGTCCGGCACCGGAATAACGGCATCTATCCGATGGTCTGGAAATAATGACTCGATTCTACTAGCCAGAGCCTCTCCCATCCTCAATCTAGCCTGGTGCACTGAAATTCCATCGATTACTGAGTCTGGCCTTGCAAAGTACACATGCTCGAAAACACATGGCGTGTGATTAACATCAGAGTGGCAATTCTTTGAGTGGGTCTCACCATCCATTCTCACTATTACTGCTTCTCCAGGAGATATGTCCCTGTCGTTCTCGAAACCTATGGACTGGCAGACTACGCTTTCTGAGGATACTAGTCTCTCTGTGAATCCGTCGACCTCCCTCTTTCCGAGAAATAGGGGCCTTATCCCATGTGGATCCCTGAAAGCCACCATGCCCCAACCAGTAATTAGGCATACCACGCTGTAGCTTCCTTCCGCTCTCAAATGGGTCCTTTCTACGGCTCTGAAGATGTCGTCCTCTTTCAGTGCCGCCATCCCTCCTGGCCTCCCGTTTACGGATCTCTGAATCTCTGCGGCGAATAGATTGAGTAGGGCCTCTGAGTCTGAGCTTGTGTTAATCCTCCGATGATCATACTCTAGGAGTCCTGAAATTATATCCGGGGTGTTGTTCAGATTCCCATTGTGGGCCAAGCTGACTCCGAACGGGGTATTGGTGTAGAACGGTTGTGCCTCATCCGAAGAGCTAGAGCCTGCTGTTGGATATCTGACATGCCCGATTCCCATTGATCCGTGTAGCCTCTTCATGTGCCTATCTAGGAAAACATCGCGAACTAGTCCGTTCGCCCTCCTATGGCAAATGTTCTCAGAATCACTGGTAACAATTCCAGCAGCATCCTGCCCTCTGTGCTGAAGAACGATTAGCCCATCATACACAGACGTAGCTACCTGGGTGCTAGGAGAGCCAACTATTCCGATGATGCCGCACATCGGTATCATCATCCGGTAAGAGAACAAGACTTAGGCATTTACGGCTTGTATTACTTCTTCTGCCACATGGTTCTGTTGCGCTTATTCCACCTATACTTCCTCATTCTGGACGTAACTCCGTAACCACAACTTGCACACTGCCCCTTCTGCTTATGATAAGAATGGCGCCCACATCTACGACAGCGGATATGGGTGGACTTCTGCCTCTTTCCCATACTCGGGGTTCCCTTTGACATGCACTACAACCTCACTGAGACGACGCGTCCACCGACCGATTTGTTAAGAGGGTTATCCTGAACAAGGCAATGGTCAGCATAGCGGCAAATATAGGAAACAGGCTGACTAAGGCAACTATTGATGAGGCGATTGAGTCCGTAAAAGAAGAAGTTGGTCCGGTGTCGGAAAGCATCATTGTCGTGTATATGGAAGCGCAGACGAGAACGATTGGAACAAATAGTGCGAGCGATCTGTTGAATCTGTTTAATGTAGAGGCGAAATGAATGAAGCAGAAAGACGCAGACAGGGCGACCCCCCCTGCAACTAGAAGCATGAACTCTGAGAAGTCAATCTCCATGGCCATCTCCTCCCAGTCGTCTAAGTAGAATTGTCCGAACCAGTTCTCCCTCCTCTTCTGAAAGAGGATCGGAATAGGATTCCAGTCTAACCGACCTCTCAGAAAAAGAAGCGCCGATGTAGACTAGGGCGATTCCCAATAAGATTCCCAGCAGGGAGGATGAGGCGCCAATTACGTCTATGGTAGAAACTGAGACATGTTCGAGATAGGCAATTATCCATGAAATGGCGATTACTGCCCATCCTAGAAGCAGACCAGAAGAGGATGGCTCGCCATATGTCGAAGAGCTCCTCAGGACGAGAATAGCACCCAAGACAAACGGGGCAGTCCATTTTACTAGTGCGATAATTGAGCCATACACTTCACTTTCGGGATCGTCCAATTTTTCCGGTAACAGAAAGAAGGATGCTAATCCAAGGAGAGCTAAGGGGGAACCGAACCTACTCCTTTGGAAGGATGGCCCCATTCTATGTAGGCTGAGCCCTGTAGCTAGTAAAACCAGGGAGGACCAGAGGATGGCCTCATCGGCAACCATGGACTTCGGATGCATGAGAGATTCTTGTGTTTTTCTTGCGGCGGAGGGAGCACATCACCTAATCGCTCGACTAGATTCATATACGGGTCATCGGTGGCTTGCGGCGCACAAGCAGTTAGGAGGGTGACAAATGGTAAAGATGCCAAGGAAGGTTATGAGATACAGCCCCTCTGCTGGAAAGCATACTGAACACACGGTGGAGAGAGTCAAGAAGAGGAGGGCTAGCGAACTAAAGTGGGGCCAAAGAAGGTTCAGAAGAGTGACTGCTGGGTACAGAGGTTTCCCTCGTCCAAAGCCTTCCGGGGAGAAGCCTACGAAGAGGGTAAACTTGGTTTACAGATGCACGGAGACCGGCAAAGCCCACTCCCCGAAGGGAAAGAGAGCAAGAAAATTCGAACTTGTAGATAATTGAGGAGAGAGAATGGCGGGAAGGTTTCTGAGAGTTACTTGCAAGGATTGCGGTAGTGAGGCCATAATTTTCGATAGGGCAGCAACCACAGTTGCATGTGCTATTTGTGGATCGACTCTTGCAGTGCCAGCAGGTGGTCTGGCAGAACTTACAGGATGCACTGTCGTCGAGGTTCTGAACTAGAGAGGCAGAATCTTGGCGGATCAATCCAACGACTGGCCCGAGGAAGGGGAGTTGGTTGTCTGCTCCGTGAAAAGCGTGAAGGAGAACGGAGCTTACTTGTCCCTGGACACATATCCCGAAAGGGAAGGCTTCGTTTTCATTGGGGAGATAGCTACTGGATGGGTCAGGAACATCAGAGCCCATGTCAGAGAGGGGCAGAGGTTGGTAGCCAAAGTAATCGGAGTGAAAAAGGATAGAGACAGCATCACTCTCTCAATAAAATCAGTTTCCGAAGAGAGAAGAAGAGATGCCTTGCAGTCGTGGAAGAACGAGCAGCGTGCTTCCCAGATCATGAGGGTGGCTGCAGAGAGAATTGGTTGGAAAGAGAACAAGACTGAGGAAGTCTCGGAGGAAATGAAAGAGGCCTTCGGATCACTTTACGGGGCCTTGGAGGAGTGTGCGATAAACGAGAGTGCGCTAGAGGAATCGGGGTTCGAAGGGGCTTGGATAGCAACGGTCACTGAGCTGGCAATAGAGAATATTATCCCTCCATTCGTGGAAATAAGAGGAATGTTCGAAATCAAGGTTTGGGGCCCTGAGGGAGTCAATGCCATCAGTAGCGCCCTGCAGGCTGCAGAGGATTGCGCTAAGAGCGAGGAGGAGGTCACCCTCACCTGTCACTATGACGGGGCTCCTAATTACAGAGTAGACATCAAGGCTCCAGATTACCCATCTGCAGAGTCTGTCTGGGAAGCTGCTCAGGAGGCCGCTTCAGAACGAATAGGGTCAGTCGAGGGTTCCATATCCATAGAAAGGCTTTGAACGCGTTTCAGAAGGAACATAATTCATGAACCGAATCGAAAGGCCTAGTCTCAATCATGGCTAGAACTAGACTCCAGAGATGCATCGAATGCAGAGAATTCGGTCTTGGGGAAAAGTGCAAGACCTGTGGAGGGAAGATGGAGTCTGCTGCTTCACTGAAATTCTCTCCCGAGGACCCCCAGGGGTCCAGACGGAGAAAGAGGCAGGATGCTGGAAGTGACAAGTGGGTCAAATCGCTACCCACCCCCAGGAAGGATGATGCTTCTTGAACAGGGCCAAGATTCACTGGCTTGAAGGGACAGGGCTTCCAGAGGGCTCCATTATTCTGGAGGCGGTGCCTGGAGTGGGCAATGTCGGCAAGATACTGATTGACGCAGTGGTAGAAAAGCACCCTTCGAGGACGATTGGCTGGATACTACATCCGGACTTCCCCCCTCATGCCACCTTATCCGAGACGGGTTTGATTGCTCCTCCAAGGTTGGACATCAGCAAGATAGTCCTCCCGGATGGGGAAGAACTGGTGACAATAACCGGAGTAATGCAACCAATGACAGCATCAGGTCAGTTCGAAGTGGCAGAGGCCGTTCTGGACCTTGCTGATGAATCGGGGGCGAGTCGGTTGCTCGTTCTAGCGGGCCTTGCCTCTGAGCCTGAACAGCGTTCGATTTTCGCAGTCTGCTCGGATAAGGAGATCCGCAAGGCTCTCGAGACAGATGACATTGAGGTCAGCAAAGACCAACCGAAGGCAGGAATGATCGGAGTGGCGGGGATGGTTCTTTCCTTGGCCCCAACCAAGGGAGTCCCTGCGATAGGGGTTATCGCAGAGACTATCGGAGCAAGTTCCGACATTCTAGCCGCTGAGAGAATGTCGAGGTGGATAGAGCAGGCCTTCGATGTGACTCTGGATCTGGATCTGGACACCACGAAGGAGACAGCTGCTAGGCTGATGGAGAGAATGGGAGAGGAGGGTTCCATCGATGATTACCTGAGGATGGACGAGAACGAGGCTTCCTCTGACTTCTACGTTTGAAGGGGGGCCTATCTTCTGGTTCTTCTCTTGCTCTTGCTTCTGCCACCGGAGGAGGATTCCTCTACGGAAATCTTCCTACCCTTGAACTCTGACTTATTCATCGCCTTTATCGCGGCCTTTGCCTCTTTCTTGTCTGCGAATGTAATGAAGGCAAAGCCGCGAGGCTTCTTCGTCTCCCTATCCAATGCCATGTGGACGTCGTTCAACTTTCCATGGACTGAGAAGGCTTCTCTCAGATCATCCTCAGAGGCATCGTAGGACACGCCTCCCACGAATAGTTTGACTCCGTGCTCCTTCTGTGCCTTTGATCTCGCTCTCTTCATGACCTCCCTTTCCTTGGCAAGATCTTCCTTGGTTGCCTTGCCCGACTCGACCTTCTCCATGCAGTCTCGACACCTCAGAGGCTTACCTGGAGTGGGTTTGAAGGGCACCTTGGTATCAATGCCACAAAGAGTGCAAGTTGCGGGGAACATCTCCCTCTGAGGTCTACCCCCTCTGCCTCTTGGAGAAGGCGCCCTCTTTGCGGATTCGGGAATCTCATGAGTCCAGCCCCTCCTGTGATCCGCGGCAGGTGAAAGGTATGGCCTAGCGCCGTCGTGACCCAGCATGGACTCGGCCTCCTTGGACCAACGCTCACCTGGGCGATTTAGACTTTGGATATCGGAGTCAGAGGGTATCTCGAAACCATGCCCGAATCCGTTTGAGAGGGCTCTGAATCCACTGTAGTCACATCGAGGGCATTCCACATTGAAGTCTGGCTTTCTGTCGCTGTCCAGAAGGTCTGCCCCGCATACGGGGCATGAAGCGTACAGGACGCCTAGTTTCGGGTCTCCCTTGGTGGAGGCTTTCAGCATGGGCTCCACGTTGATTACTCTTGCACGGACTATGTCCCGCTTCCTCATGCCGTCTCCTGCGGATGGGATGAAACGGTCGACTATCTCTGAGACATAGATATCTGCGAAGAGTTTCAATGCTGGAACAGACCTGTGCCCTCCTTCATTGGTCTCTATGTGGAGGACTCTCAATTCGGCAGTCTTCTCATTGAGCCTATTGACCTCACCTATGATTACATCCCCCATCTTTGGCGAGTTTAATGGGGGTACGGTGGAATCAACCGAAATCACTCCTGAGTTATTCACAATGCTTCCAGATACTACTGCAACATGCCCTCTTTCTGTGGAGTGGATCCCACTTCCCAACTCTTCCCCGGTCCCGATCTCAACGAGGTTTCCCGGCGTGACTTGGTCACCGACTGATGCTGCCATCGGCCCACCGACCCGAAGACCCCCTATGAACGGTACGGCAGTAAAAGAAGAGGAATCACTGGGGAGAAATACGCCAAAGTGAGGCTCTAGTTCTTCCCCTCATTCTTGAATGATGCCCATAAGTTGCGGGGAGGGCGAATTCTAGATTTCCGTATTCTTCAGAAGACCAGTCAAATTCCTTGAAGAAATTCCTGATGTGTGTCGCTCTTGAGCTATGCATCAAATGTGCAATGGTGCCGATTGAGATGATTTCCTCTAAAAATGGCCTATCAGAGGCTTTCTTTTGAGTTCCCCACGGAGGATTGGATACTACAATATCGGCTTCACGGATTTCAATATCCTTTTTACCGATTTTAGAATTTATAATTTTAACACGATCACTGATTCCTAGAGACTGGGCATTTCTAGTGGAAACTTCACAAGATTCTACGTCTGAATCCACCAGTATTGCTGACCCCGCCCCCAATAGAACGGCTCCAATCCCCAGAATCCCGTTTCCACACCCCAAATCTACTACTCTACAACCGGGCTTTAGATCATTGAACGATTGAATATCGAAAAGCCATCTTGCTGCAATTTCTCCCTCTGTCTGGTATTGCTCAAGATTCAGATCAGGGTCCGATATTCCCTCCAACTTTGAGAGTTTGATTGCTAACGAGCGTAGGCGCATGGTTCGACATTACGCCGAGGTGTTTGAATTAATCCAAACGCTAGTTCGAATGCATAGTTCAAATACTCTCTATTATTTACTCCCATTATGGAAGCAATGGGGCTGGCCTATGTGGCGTTGGGGATGCTAGCGGGTGCATCCTTGGGATGGGCACTGGCTAGGTCAAGAACCATGTCGGAAACAAATTCAGTAGAAGAGGAACTGATTAGGACGAAGGCACTTCTGGAAGTTGGAAGCAAATCGGAAGAAAAGACACATCAGCAGATGCTGGATGGGTTCAGAATAGCAGCTGGAGAGGCCTTCTCTAAAGCTGTAGAGACTGCTGACAAGCAAAAAGAGTCCTCATTCAAGAAGGCTACAGAGGATCTTAGACAGGACCTTGGAGGATATATCGAAGCAATTCAAGACGCTAAGGAGAAAGACATTGCAAGAGTTGCCACATTAGGTGCCAAGGTCGACAATGTGAGTGCTCTGGGGACAAGCCTCGCCCAGGAAACAAGAGAGCTTACCTTGGCTCTGAGAGGTGATTCCCAGGCACAGGGAGCTTGGGGGGAAGTAGTAGTTGAGAACCTGTTGCAGAGTATGGGTTTTGTTGAGGGAAGGGGCTACATCAAGCAAGAGTGGGATAAAGGAAAGAATGGTGAGAAGGGTAAAAGGGCGGATTTCATACTGAAACTACCTGAAAACCGTCAAGTGGTAATCGATTCGAAGGTCTCCCTGACTGCTTATACAGAATTCGTGAATGCGGAAGATGATGCAACCTCTGATTCGGCGATGAAAGCGCATTGCAGGTCTATCAGAGAACATTCAAAGAAATTAGCTACTAAGAACTATGAGGACATGGAGGGGTACAACACTCCTGACTTCGTCCTAATGGTGGTCCCCCTGGAAGGAGCTTTCATCGATGCAATGAGAGCGGATCAGAATCTCTACGAGGATTTACTCGTAGACAGGAGGGTGAAGGTTGTTAGTGGTTCGAGTCTGATGCTTACTCTAATGCTCATTCAGGAATTATGGAAAAGAGAGAAACAAACTAGTAACCAGAAAGAGATAGTGGAAAGAGGAGGTAGGCTCCATGACAAGGTTGTTCTATTCTTGGAGACGTTTACAGCCTTGGGGTACGAACTGGGACAAGCTACAGATGCATATCAAAAGGCTCTGGAGCAACTTAGCTCGGGTTCGGGGAACGTCATAAGGCAAACTGAGATGCTAAAGGAGCTAGGTTCCAAGACTAAGAAGGACTTGCGCGAAAAGAGTGGTTTGAGAAGTCTAGCGGAGAGGGCGGAAGAGGAGGAGTCATTTCCTGAGTCTTCTTCGGAAGACCATGATAGATTGGGAGAAGCACAAATTCAATGAAGTCGTCAATATCGTTGGCGAATATACTGTTCTAGATCTTTCCAAGGGCCATTGGGTAGCTCCTGAGACGGAGTTCAGCGTAGGGAAGTATGATGAGCTCAGACCTGGCATGTATAACACAGAGATATTTGCTGGAGAACGCTTCCTCCACGTGGGCATCGATATTTGCGGACCTGTGGGCACCCCTTGTATGTCTTTCATGGAAGGGGAGATATCACACTTCGGATACAACCCAGAACCAGGAGATTACGGAAATGTAATAATTTCCAAACACGATTTGGGCGGAGTAAGTCTGTGGGCCCTATATGGGCACCTGAGCGATGAGTCAATAGAAAAAATGAGAGTGGGCATGAAGATTTCTCGTGGAGAGGTAATTGCATGGTTCGGGGATTATCACGAGAACGGCGGATGGGAGCCTCACTTACACTTCCAACTATCTTTGGTTGAGCCGACTACTCACGACCTGCCAGGTGTCGTTTCCCCCCTAGAAAGAGAGCAGGCTCTCAGAGACTATCCAGATCCCAGATTAGTTCTTGGGCCACTCTACTGAAGAGATGAGAGGTGAGACTTCAGAGACTCTATGGCAGGCATATCCGATGGATCCTCGCCCGTCAGTAATGCTAGCCCAATTGAAACCCAATCTGTAACATGTGCAGCGTACAGTAGCCTTTCTAGAAGGCTCTCTCCTTCGCATTCTATGACCCAGGTCGGCTTGGCTTCGATTTCGTCCAGCATCCACTCAATCCTTGAGTTCGTTCTAGGGTGGATGTCCTTGCCAGTCAGAACAAGTAGTGCCCGGTCGTGAGGGGATTCGCTAGTCCATGCAACTATCTCGTTGTGGTTCATCTCAGGGACATCGGTAGCACCTGCAAACTTAGCAGAGTTCTCGTTCAGCTGACACGTGAAACGGTATGCTGCTGCTCCCAGGCATGTTGGGGAGACTATCCCGATCTCCCTCCCAACCAGTGATCTGGAGAGCGTAGCAGCCATCCCGGAGTTAGTAGAAAGGTCTGATTCTGAAGACGCCGTAGACAGTCTGCTGAGCATCTCTTCTATCTCAACAGAGCTGGGTTTTGGAAGAATTCCCAATGCCCAACAGGCCGATAATTGAGTCCCGAAGATATGCCCAAAGGCAGAGCGGGGCATTTGGCCCGGGGGCACATTGAGGCACGCCGATCCTTCGGATTGAGAGATGACGTCCTCCAACTCCCCTCCTGAGCAAATGCCTACAACGGTTCCACCGGCAGAGATAACCTCCCTGACGCCATCGAGGGTCTCCTCTGTATTGCCCGAGTATGAAGTAGCGATAACAAGCCACTCGGGCCCCCACCAGCTGGGCACTCCGTAGTCGGTCCAAACAACAAATGGAAGTCCTCCGGAGTCATCGGATAGGGCCTTCAGGAACAAGCCGCCTGCTCCAGACCCGCCCATGCCCAGGCATAGCACGCCACTCCAGTCCGTTTCTTCTTCCAAGTCCAATCCGGTAGTCAAAGACGATCTCAGATCCTCAACGAAGTTCCTGGTGAAACCTGCCATATCACGTAAGTCAAATTCGGAGAGAAGTGACTCAAAATCGGGCTCGTCCATCTTCACTCACCTTTACCTGATACTGGCAGTGCTAGCCACTCACCATCTATGAAACCAATGCGTAACTCTTCCGAAGACCCGTCATCGTCGTAGGGAAGGGCCACCGTCGACACCTTGTAGTCTCCGGGATCCATGAATTCAGCACCGGAGGTGTCCCTGTTCAGGATCTGCACAACGCACTGGTCGAAAAAGGAGCAAACCACGGAGGAGGCCTCCATATCTCGCCATGTTGCTCCTGTCCTCTCAAACCTGTCCAGCCTTCTCAGAATCGGGCCCTCCTTCTGCCAGCTGTCGACTATCCACAGCGCCTTCCTGAGACGGATCACGTCGCCTACCGAATATGCTGGCTTCCTGTAGCTTAGGGTCAGCCTAGTCACTTCCACTCCGTCATTTACTCCTACTACAGTCGAGCTCTCCTTCACCGAACCGCCAAACGACTTTGTGAGCCTCCTACCCCAATTCCTAGCAAGGCTCTTGGATCCTAGTTGGAGGTCCCATCCCCCTGGAACTGGCCCTTCCTTCGATATGAAGAACATGGGGTTTGGTTCCATTGAGGCCAGTAAATCGTCCAAAGTTGAGCGGATTCGAGATAATTCATCTTCGTCTAGCTTCCTTCCTGCTGATCTTAGTTGTACCGTGGCCTCGAAGTAGTCGCCATCCTTCCTGGTGCATGGAGTGCAAACCGCATTACTAGTCTGTAACAATGGAGCATGGGAGTCTTGGAATTCGTAACCGTCTATCGAACCCGAAACATCCACATGAAGTCTGTTTGTTCTCTGGTCTATCTCTTGAACAGAGAATGAGACTTTGACGTCCTTGGCCCTATCCTCAAGAGTCAGGTTCTCTCTGATTCTGAGATCTGCGACGCTATGGGCATCCATTGAGGACCAGCCCCCTCGTATCTCGAAGGCCTCACACTTTGCACATCTCTTCTGCTGGATTGTCTCTGGCATCTTTGACAGAGTGGTACGCTTCCTCAGACATACCTCACACAGCCTATCCGAGGAAAGCGGCGGATCAGCGCCGCAAGTGATACAGAACGACCCTCCAGACATGCTTCTCCCAGTTCTCCGCTCAACCTCCCCGTTAGAAGGCTTACCACCAGTTTGAGGCTATTCTTTGGAATCTTCTGTTGGCTTTCCTGCTATCTCTCTTTTCAGTTTTGACAGGGATGAAATCCTACTGAACGTGTAGGAGAAGAGCATAGCGGCCAGGATCGAATAGGTCACAATTGCCTCGATCTCGCCGTTCATGACAGCACTTCCTTGTCGATTTTCCTGTTCTCCTCCTCCAATTCCCTTCTCAGCGAGTATATCGAGTAGTTCAGTAATACTAGCCCGATGAACAGTACCAAGAAAGAGAATGCTCCAAAGCCCATTAGCTGCTTGATTTCCAAATCAACTCCCGTCTCCCCAGATTCCCTCAGAATCACACCTGGGTGTCGATTCCTCCATAGAGTGGTCGCAACAGCTGTGACGGGGACAAGAACGAAGCCGAACAAACCTATTGCAGCTAGGGTGTCTCTAGTTTCCTCGCCATCTGGCTGGCTTCTAATCGACATAACCAGGAATAACGCGACTGACGTAAGAAGGGCGTATGAGTTCAGCCTCACGTCTCCCCAATCCCATGGAACCCCCCATTCGGCAGAACCCCAGATAGGGCCTGAAATAATCACCCCAAGCCCGAAGAGAAGACCTAGTTGCGAGCCTATGACCAGCATTGTCCAACCACTCTCGGACCTCCTTACATACCAAGATGAGGCCCCTATGAAGAGGAGGCAAAAGGATAGGAAAGAGGTCCAAGCGAATGGAACATGCCAGTACAGGATTCTATAGGCTTCGGGAGCATTCCATGAGTTCGGATCTACCAACGGTGCGTAGAAGAAGCCTAGTAGGGCCGTTATGACTACGCAAATCATACCAACGATTGTAATTGGAATCGCCAAGGTACTGTAATTGGCCATATCGCTGGGATTTTATCATTAGTCATGAATGCTATTAGTCAGTAATCTGGAATCATCACTGCCGCCAACCAGACCAAGGCTGAGATTAGGCTAGCGACTATGCAACTAACTACTGGGTCATGTACTGAGAGACTCCATGACATTCCATTGTCCATAATAGAGGAAAGTGCATCGGTCAACTCTAGAAAAGGCCATACCAATACAATCAGGATTAGGGGAGCCGGGGCGGAAGACGATCTAGAGAGGTCGGAAACCAGTAGATGCAGAGCAGTAGCGGCTATTGCCAAATCCATTAGGGCTAGAGCCGGAATCCATAGCCAGATAGCCACATCTTCGTATTCCCCTCCGTTGAAAGTTCCCGAAAGGACAACCCATGACAAGTAAGTAATGGGAATCGGCAGAAGAATAGAGGCTCCTGTGATTGAGAGTGCCGGTCGTGCTATGGGTCCCACTACTGCATTCCACCAACGCCCACAGTCCGATTCAGAGAGTCGCTGCACCAGGGCAGGGGAGGAAACCGCGGCGATGAATGCGGGAGCTAGTATCAATGATGCGTGAAGACGGCTGTCTTGGAGTTGGAAATCCTGCCCAGATAGTAGAGCATATGATAGGAGGATTGCCACTAATGCCGGCGTGACTCTTCCAACGGTTTCTATGGGATTCCGCACCTCCATCTTCACAGACCACTTAACTAGTGATGAAACTGGATTTTTGTTGCCTCTTTCTCCAGATTGTGGCAGATCACATATGTCACCCGATGATTTTCCTATTTGCTCTTCTATGGAACCATCCCTGATGGTAACTACTCTATCCGCTGATGAGGAGATATCTTTGTCATGAGTTGCCATCAGAATAGCATGATTCCTGGAAGATAAGGATCTAATCCAGCTTCTCAGGAGATCCTTGGCGGAGTCGTCTAATCCCTCTGATGGTTCATCGAGAAGTACGACCAGTGGAGAGTTACTGAGAGCTGCTGGAGCCAAGCCACCCAGGATTGCCACCCTTCTCCTCAGTCCGCCGGACAGATGGGCCAACCTATCATTAGCCCTATGTTCTAGACCCCATAAAGACAATAGTTCCATAATTTGATCATCACTATGTTCTATTCCGGCCACTGAGAGTGAAACGGAAATTCTCTCCATGACGGTCTCGTCACCGCAGAATCCTCCTTTCTGCAGGGTCAAACCCATAGAAGGAGGTTGGTTTCGCCTTCCCTGTGAATCTCTGACAACTATCGAGTTTCCGTTTTCCGCCCAAATCACATCTCCTGACCGAAGTGGAAGAAGTCCTGCGAATGCCTCAATGAGGGTTGTCTTTCCGGACCCATTCTCACCCATGATTGCAACGACTTCCCCCTGGCAGAGAGTCTCGGAGACTCCGTCCAGCACCCGCTGGGCCCCTCGATGTACAACTAACTCAACGACTCGAGCCAACACTGGCGAGGGCATGCTTGTACGAGGACGACTACTCATATTGATTATTCCACGACTACGAATCCCTCTTTAGAGCGGTCATACGGGAAGTGTCATGCCAAGGGACCTCGACTTCACCTGGGCTCAGTTAGAGGGGTCAGACCTAGTATGGATGGCTTTCCTTGTGATAATTGCAGTAATTCCAGTGGCGAATGCTGCCAGGAATAGGGACAGTATAGCCCTAGGAATGGTACTTTCCATAATCCTCGTACATTTTGTACAGTTCTTCCTATCCTCTTTCGAAAGCGCTCTGGATTTCTACCCTGTCGACATATTCAGCGTCATTCCAGTTTTGGCTGACGACCCTCTGCACCAACACAGGATCTTAACGTCTGCTTGGCTTCATGCAGACTTCATCCATGTCTTAGGAAACGCACTAGTGATCGCATTGGCAGGAGTGCCTCTGGAGCAGAGAATGGGCGGAAAGAGGTGGATTGCGATTTACATTATTGGATTGGTGGGGGGGAACCTAGCCTGGATCATTTCACATCAGGATTCAGCCGTTCCTGCAATAGGGGCCAGCGGTGCCGCATTTGGAATACTGGGAGCATACATGGCCTGCTGGCCGGAGGATAAAATCGAGTTTCCACTGATCTTCATGATCAGGGCATGGCCTGTATGGTTGATTGCATTTGTACGACTTGGATTGGAGATCTTCCAGATGTACTCAATACAAAGTGGAACTGCAGGAGAGACGAACATTGCACATTTGGCCCACATTGGCGGCTTCTTCCTAGCATATGCGTTGGCCAGACCGATAGCGAAAGGAGCTCCCAGCCCCATCGGATTAACTGGGCATTCCATGGGCGGGTCATCGATTACCGATCAGATCAGGGTACAAGCAACTGCAAGGATGGGAAATTTAGAGAATGATCCTTGGACAGTTGCAGGAAAACCCCTCGAAGGAAGGGCTGAAAGAGTTCTGATGAAACTGAGGGAGGAAGGAGACGAGCTGGAGACAAGGAGGGCTTGGCTTGAGGAGTTGGCCGAGAATACCATTTGCCCCGTTTGTGGAGGGGAAGTTTTGACAATTGATGACAGAGGAGTTTGCAGATTGAGTTGTCATGTTTCCGCTGAACACATTAGGTGGCCATAAGTGATAATCCGACAAACACAGACCGGTTGGGATTATACAGGTCTTGAGTGTGGCTCTCTACGAGAGCCATGAAAACGAGCAAAGGCAAGTTATACCCTTTGTTGGTTGCCTTACTGGTTTTCTTACTAGACGTACCAATAGGTTCTGCATATATTTCCGAAGCACAGGACGCACCTCTGGAGGAGGTTATTGGGGAAAATCCCCCATCTATTCCGCCATTGGTTTGCGGTGAACATGCGTGCAACAAGGACTGGAGCTTGGAACACACCCCTGTCGACTCAACCCCTCCGACTATGGAGTTCGGATGGTGGGAGGATTTCTGGTCTGACTCCGACTCGAATGGATTTGACGACAGGCTTCAGATGATTCTTGCAGGCGAGAGGGAATCAGTGTCACTAACTTCCATCATCGGTAGCGACGGTAGGCCTACTGTAGCGATAATAGTTCACTATGCATGGCATCCTGGACCGACAGACATTGAGTCGCTAAGGAGCACGATTGAGACGCATGGGTGGAAATCGGATGGTTCTTGGTTCATGGTCATGGATCACCTTGATGCGATCGTTCTGGATCACGTGCCGGTCATCTCTCTGATTGACATCTGGAAATTGGAGGGGGTCGTCCTGGTTGAGGAGCAAAGCGTGATCGTACCCTACCTAGACAAGGCTACCAAGGGGTCCAAGGTAAGAACTTCAGGAGTGTACGATGAGACTCTGAGGGGCCTTGGCTACCATGGTTCTGGGAAGGTTATAGCAATCCTAGATACTGGAGTAGACAACGAACATTTCTCACTAGATGACTTCTCGGACGACAACAGGGACAACACGAATGATCCTGATGACATCGAGGACCCCAAATGGGTGGGAGGGTGCGACTCGACTGGAGTGGGCCAATCTGGTTGCAACGACGAAGATCCTGATGATGGAGACGGGCATGGTACGCATGTAGCAGGGATTGCATTGGGAACAGGAGATTCCAGTCGTGTGAATCAGGGGTACTCACCGGGGTCATATCTTGTCGATGTCAAGGTTATGGAAGACTACGGAGGAGGTAATTCGCAATCAATCCTAGCGGGCCTACAATGGGTCATTAACAACAGAGATACCGATTGGGGGAACAATGCATCCAGCAGAGGCATACAAGTAGTCTCGATGTCGTTCGGAAGGGCCAGCTCGGCAGTCGGAGATAGTAATGAGGACGGGACTTCAGCAGAAGCGAATCTAGTCAATCAGGCTTCAGAGAATGGGCTAGTGTGCGTTGCTGCCATTGGTAACGATGGAGCAAACAACGTAAACTCTGTTGGTGCTGCTGACACATCTATCACCGTTGGTTGGCTGGATGATAAGAATACAATAGATCGAAATGATGACTCAATAAGTTCCAACTCAAACTACGGACCTAGAACCGACGATGGGGATGGAGATTCATGGGATGAGATGAAGCCATGGGTAGTTGCTCCTGGTTCGAACATCAATTCTGCTCAACATGCAGAGTCATCAGGGATAATTCCTGGTTCGGAGGTGAACAGAGCTAGCGACGATTATACACAAGCATCCGGATCGAGTATGTCTACACCCGCAGTGGCGGGAATGGTTGCAATAATGCTGGAAATAGGCGAAATGAGGAAGATGCCATTCATGGACGAAG